>DATDTH010000670.1:0-7923 GCA_035290985.1 Pseudomonas sp.
CCCGCGAACGGTGAAGGTTAAAAGTTAAGAGGTTATTACCAAATGGAACTGATCCTGCTTGAAAAAATCGCCAACCTGGGCAACCTGGGCGATAAAGTGAACGTTAAGGCCGGTTACGGCCGTAACTTCCTGCTGCCGCAAGGCAAGGCCACCGCCGCGACCGCTGCGAACATCGCTACGTTCGAACTGCGTCGCGCCGAGCTGGAGCAACTGGCTGCAGACAAGAAGACCTCGGCTGAAACCCGTGCCGCCCAACTGGCCGAGCTGGAGGTGACCATCACCGCCACCGCCGGTGACGAAGGCAAGCTGTTCGGTTCGATCGGCACCCACGACATCGCCGATGCCCTGACCGCCTCTGGCGTGGAAGTGGCGAAGAGCGAAGTGCGTCTGCCGAACGGCACCATCCGTCACGTGGGCGAGTTCGACGTGGCGGTGCACCTGCACGCCGAAGTCGAAGCGACCGTTCGCGTGGTCGTGGTAGCGGCCTAAGCTGCACGCTCGCGTCTGGCACCCCGGTGCCGGGCGGTTTACCATCAGGCACGGCCCCGCGCGAGCGGAGTCGTGCCTTTTGTTTTCCAGACCCCCTGATCCTGTGTGGCCATGAACGAACTCTCCGTCCCCGAGCAGTACGACCTGCAAACCGCCGCCCTCAAGGTGCCGCCGCATTCCATCGAGGCCGAACAGGCCGTGCTCGGCGGTCTGATGCTGGATAACAACGCCTGGGAGCGGGTGCTGGACCAGGTGTCGGACGGCGATTTCTACCGGCATGACCACCGGCTTATTTTTCGCGCCATCTACAAGCTGGCCGAGCGCAATCAACCTTTCGACGTGGTCACCCTGTCCGAGCAGTTGGACAAGGAAGGGCAGATCAGCCAGGTCGGTGGCCTGGCCTACCTGGGCGAGTTGGCGAAGAACACCCCCTCGGTCGCCAACATCAAGGCCTATGCGCAGATCATCCGCGAGCGGGCCACCCTGCGACAGCTGATCGGCATCAGCGGCGAGATCGCCGACAGTGCCTATGCCCCCCTGGGGCGCACCGGTGAGGAAATTCTCGACGAGGCCGAGCGGCTGATCTTCCAGATCGCCGAGGCGCGGCCCAAGACCGGCGGGCCGGTGGGGATCAACGACATCCTGGTCACGGCCATCGACCGTATCGACAGCCTGTTCAACAGCGGCGATGCGATCACCGGCATCTCCACCGGCTTCACCGACCTGGACGCCCAGACCAGCGGCTTGCAGGCGGCGGACCTGATCATCGTTGCCGGCCGTCCGTCCATGGGCAAGACCACCTTCGCCATGAACCTGGTGGAGAACGCGGTGTTGCGCAGCGACAAGGTGGTGCTGGTGTACTCCCTGGAGATGCCGGCCGACTCCATCGTGATCCGGATGCTCGCCTCCCTGGGGCGCATCGACCAGACCAAGGTGCGGACCGGGCGCCTGGACGACGACGACTGGCCGCGGCTGACCTCGGCGGTCAACCTGCTCAACGACCGCAAGCTGTTTATCGACGACACCGCCGGCATCAGTCCCTCGGAAATGCGCGCGCGCACCCGGCGCCTGGCTCGCGAGCACGGCGAAATCGGCATGATCATGGTCGATTACCTGCAGCTGATGCAGATTGGCGGTTCCGGCAGCGACAACCGGACCAACGAGATTTCCGAGATCTCCCGCTCGCTCAAGGCCCTGGCCAAGGAATTCAACTGCCCGGTGATCGCCCTGTCACAGCTCAACCGCTCCCTCGAGCAGCGGCCGAACAAGCGGCCGATCAACTCCGACTTGCGGGAATCCGGGGCCATCGAGCAGGACGCCGACATCATCATGTTCGTCTACCGGGACGAGGTCTATCACCCGGAAACCGAATACAAGGGCGTCGCCGAGATCATCATCGGCAAGCAGCGTAACGGCCCCATCGGCACCACGCGCCTGGCCTTTCTGGGCAAGTATTCGCGTTTCGAGAACCTGGCGCCGGGCAGCTACAACTTCGAAGACGATTAAGCCTGCGCCGCAACGCGCTTCGGCGAGACCTGTAGCGGGGTGGGGCATAGGCCGTAGGTCGGGTTAGCGAAGCGTAACCCGACCTACGAAAGGCGCCTCGGCGCCGTAGGGCCTGGGCCTTGCGCGCCAGAGGGGGCATGGAGCCCGTCCCGACTCTCAGAGCCCGCTGGGGACATTGAGCACATCCAGGTAGAGCCGGGCGCTGCTGCTCAGCGTGCCGTCATCGCCGCAGACCGCGGAACCCGAGCGGCCACGGGCCTTGACCTTGTACAGGGTTTCATCGGCCGACTTGTAGAGGCCGGCGAATTGCCGGGCGTGCAGGGGGTAGAGCGCCACGCCGATGCTGATGGTCACGGTCAGGGCTTCGGCGCCATAGAACACCGGTTTCGCCAGTTCGGCGAGCAGGCGCTCGGCGATTTCCCTGGCGTGGCGCTCGGCCTCGGCGCCGCCGATCAGCACGGCGAACTCGTCGCCGCCCAGGCGCGCCACCGTGTCGCCGCCGCGCACATGCGCGCTCAGGCGCTGGGCGATGACCTGCAGCATCAGGTCGCCGGCATCGTGGCCGTAGCGGTCGTTGATCGGCTTGAAGTGGTCCAGGTCGATCAGCAGCAGGGCCGCCGCCTGCTGGTGCCGTTCGGCATCGGCCAGCGCCGCCTTGCAGCGGTCGACCAGGTAGCGGCGATTGGGCAGTTCGGTCAGGGGGTCGTGGAAGGCCGCGTGCTGCAATTCCTGCTCGCGTTGGCGCAGGCGTTCGTTGGTCGCCGCCAGCTCGGCGGTACGCAGGGTCACGGCCTGCTGCAGTTCGTCGGCGCTGGCCTGGACCTGGGCCAGGCGTGCGGTCTTTTCCCGGTCGGCCTGCTGCAGGGCTTCGGCTTTTTCCTGCTTGAGCATCTGGATGCGGTAGGCCAGGGCGAAGGAGAACAGGATGGTTTCGGCGGCGATGGCCAGCGGGAAGACGTAGGCATTCCAGGTGGCCGGCTGGATCAGCCCGGTCGTACGCATCAGCAGCAGGCTGATGCTGCTGAGAATCAGGCCGTAACCGCAGAGGTAGAGCAGGGCGGGGTAATAGCCCTGGCGCCAGCGGATAAAGGCCGCGCCCAGCGCCGAGGGAATGCTGGCGAACGAGAGCAGGGCGATGATCCAGGCGGCCTGTCCGCGTGCCCCGAGTGCGTCGAGCAGGATGGCGACCAGGTACAGCAAAATCGCCAGGTTGAGAATCAGATGGGCCCAGCGCACATGCCGGCGGGTCTGCAGCAAGGATTGGGTGAAACGACTGGCGCATAGCCCCCAGAGCGAAGGCAGGTTGATGCGGTCGAGCCAGAAGGGCACCGCCGCGTTCGGCCAGAGGTATTGGAAGCCATGGCCGGTCATGCTGAGGATGAAAATCAGCGCGCTGGCGGTGGTCAGCACGTACCAGAAGTAGGCGGAGTCGCGCAGGCTGAAGAAAATGAACAGGTTGTACAGCAGTAGGGCGAGTATCACCCCGTAGATCAGGCCGAGTCCCAGGTTCTCCTGGGTGGCCAGGTGCGTGAGGTCGTCGAGTTGCCAGAGCTTCAGGGGGAAGGAGTTTCCGGCCGGGTCATAACTGCGTAGATAGAAGGTCAGCGGTTGC
This sequence comes from Pseudomonas sp., assembly GCA_035290985.1. GTDB lineage: Bacteria > Pseudomonadota > Gammaproteobacteria > Pseudomonadales > Pseudomonadaceae > Aquipseudomonas. Next base: position 3,608 of record DATDTH010000670.1, read on the forward strand.
GGGTTCAGCGCCGGCAGTTTGAACAGCATGCGGCGGTATTCATGGTCGCGGCCCTGGGAATAGCTGACGCGCTCGCCGGACTGATGCCGGCGCCAGCCATGCTGGGCATCGGGTAGGAAGAGCTGCAGGTCGAGTTGCGTCACGGCCCCTACTTCCAGCCACCACTGGGCGGGCGCATCCGTCGCGCGTTGCAGGCTGACCTTGATCCACCAGGGGTTGCGGCTCTGGCCTGCCGTTGCCCGGCCCCTGGCGGGTTGGAAGCGGCTCTGCACGGCCGGATCGGCCAGGTCGGCGATGCTCAGCCGGGCGCCGACATCCTCCAGCAGCTCGATCTGCCCGTTCAGGGAGCGGCCGCTGCTGTCATTCGTCAGCAGGATGGGGCTCGCGCAGGCCCAATTGGCCAGGCTGAGCAACAGGATCAGGATGATCGAGGGGACTACACGCTGCACCGCATACATCCTGTGCGCCCGGCCGGTAGCCGATGTTGTTCTTGAGCCGAGTATAACCACAAGCGGGTGGCGCAATCACTGGCGACTGGCCATATTTCGCCACAATTCCTCGCGCTAAAACCCAGCGGGGCGCTCGGACTTGGTTAAATTTTGTGCTATATTCCGCGGCTGCGTTTTTTATCCTCGAAAGCCAACACCGGTCATCGTCATGCAAGCAGCCAAGCCGTTATTTGACTATCCCAAGTACTGGGCCGAATGTTTCGGGCCCGCGCCTTTCCTGCCCATGAGCCGGGAAGAGATGGATCTGCTTGGCTGGGACTCGTGCGACATCATCATCGTCACCGGCGATGCCTACGTCGACCACACGTCCTTTGGCATGGCGATCATCGGCCGGCTGCTGGAATCCCAGGGTTTCCGGGTGGGCATCATCGACCAGCCGAACTGGCAGTCCAAAGACGACTTCATGAAGCTCGGCGAGCCGAACCTGTTCTTCGGGGTGGCGGCCGGCAACATGGACTCGATGATCAACCGCTACACCGCGGACAAGAAGATCCGCTCCGACGACGCCTACACCCCAGGCGGTCTGGCCGGTAAGCGCCCGGATCGCGCCAGCCTGGTGTACAGCCAGCGCTGCAAGGAAGCCTACAAGAATGTGCCGATCGTACTCGGCGGCATCGAGGCTTCGCTGCGCCGTATTGCTCATTACGATTACTGGCAGGACAAGGTCCGCCATTCGATCCTGATTGACGCCTGCGCCGATATCCTGCTCTACGGCAACGCCGAGCGGGCCATAGTCGAGGTGGCCCAGCGGCTGTCCTACGGCCAGAAGGTCGAGGACATCACCGACGTGCGCGGCACCGCCTTTATCCGTCGTGATACGCCGAAAGACTGGTTCGAGATCGATTCGACCCGCATCGATCGCCCGGGCAAGATCGACAAGATCATCAACCCCTATGTGAATACCCAGGACACCCAGGCCTGCGCCATCGAACAGGACAAAGGTCCTGTGGAGGATCCGCAGGAAGCCAAGGTGGTGCAGTTGCTGCCCAACCCACGGCTGACCCGGGACAAGACCGTGATCCGCCTGCCGTCCTTCGAGAAGGTCCGTGGCGACTCGGTACTCTATGCCCACGCCAACCGCGTCTTGCACCTGGAGACCAACCCGGGCAATGCCCGCGCCCTGGTGCAACGGCATGGAGAGGTGGATGTCTGGTTCAACCCGCCACCCATTCCCATGACCACCGAAGAGATGGATTACGTGTTCGGCATGCCCTATGCGCGGGTGCCGCACCCGGCCTATGGCAAGGACAAGATTCCGGCCTACGACATGATCCGTTTCTCGGTGAACATCATGCGCGGCTGCTTCGGTGGCTGCACCTTCTGCTCCATCACCGAGCACGAAGGGCGGATCATCCAGAACCGCTCGGAAGAATCGATCATTCGCGAGATCGAGGAGATCCGCGACAAGGTGCCGGGCTTTACCGGGGTGATCTCCGACCTCGGCGGGCCGACCGCCAACATGTACCGCATCGCCTGCAAGAGCCCGGAAATCGAATCGGCCTGCCGCAAGCCGTCCTGCGTATTCCCGGGCATTTGCCCGAACCTGAACACCGATCACTCGTCGTTGATCCAGTTGTATCGCAGCGCCCGTGCCTTGCCGGGGGTGAAGAAGATCCTGATCGCCTCGGGGCTGCGCTACGACCTGGCGGTGGAATCGCCCGAGTATGTCAAGGAACTGGTGACCCACCATGTCGGCGGCTACCTGAAAATCGCCCCGGAACACACCGAGGAAGGCCCGCTTAACCAGATGATGAAGCCGGGCATCGGCAGCTACGACAAGTTCAAGCGCATGTTCGAGAAGTACTCCAAGGAGGCGGGCAAGGAGCAGTACCTGATTCCGTACTTCATCGCCGCGCACCCGGGCACCACGGACGAGGACATGATGAACCTGGCCCTGTGGCTCAAGGGCAACGGCTTCCGTGCCGACCAGGTGCAGGCCTTCTACCCCTCGCCCATGGCCACGGCCACGGCCATGTACCACTCGGGCAAGAACCCGTTGCGCAAGGTCACCTACAAGAGCGACGCGGTGACCATCGTCAAGAGCGAGGAGCAGCGCCGCCTGCACAAGGCCTTCCTGCGCTACCACGACCCCAAGGGTTGGCCGATGCTGCGCGAGGCGTTGACCCGCATGGGCCGTGCCGACCTGATCGGCCCGGGCAAGAACCAGCTGATTCCGTTGCACCAGCCCGCTACCGAGGGCTACCAGAGCGCGCGGCGCAAGAATTCCACCCCGGCCGGCAGCCCTAAAGTGGCCAAGGAACAGAAGATCCTGACTCAGCACACCGGCCTGCCGCCGCGGGCCAGCGACGGCGGCAATCCCTGGGACAAACGCGAGCAGGCCAAGGCCGCGGCCTTCGCCAAGAACCAGCAAGCCGCCAAGGAGCGCTTCGACGCCAGCAAGGGCAAGGGCAAGAAGCCGGTCAAGCGCCCGGTAGTGCCGCGCTAGTCCTCCTCTGTTTCGAACCGGCCCTCCTCGAGGGGGCTTTTTCATGGCCATGGCCCCGTTATGTGTTGCGGCCGTCTTTCGCTCCCCTCGCCCATTTATGGGAGAGGGGCTGGGGGAGAGGGATACCCCTGTCGTGTATTCGCCCGGGCGAAAACGCCCCCTTCCGTCGGCAAAGTTGCGCCCCTGGCCGACTCCGGGGCGCTCCGCCGCCCAGTGCCTTGCCGCTGTGAACTGGCTCGGCTAGCTTCAAAGCGCTGAAGCTGGGGCACAGGGACGTGTCTGAGTCATGGTCGTCGCCTCGCGTCATTTCAGTCATCCAGTCCATCAATGAGGCTACTGACATGAACTATGAGAGCGAAGAGGCCCTGGCAAAGATCAACCTGGCGATCTGGCAACAAGAAGCCTCCGCCCAGCCCCCGGAGCAAGGCAGCGCGCCTTTCCTGTTCGGCTCCAACGGTGTGCGGGTGGTAGCCCAGGGCGACTCCTGGTTCGACTACCTGCCGGGTATCGACATCATCAAGTGGCTCAAGTTGACGTCGGGCTACAACATCAGGAATTTCGGGACCGCGGGCGATACCCTGGAGAACATGGTGTTCGGCACCGAAATTCGCGAGGCCAACTGGACCCGCCGGCCTGGCGAGATGGGCGCGGTCATAGATGAGATCAGAAGCACCCAGCCGCTGTTCTTCCTGTTCGGTGGCGGCGGCAACGACATAGTCGGCGACCAGTTGGATGGCTTTCTGAACCATGCCGACTCGAACCCCTCCAGTCTGCTGCGCAACGAGGTCCTGGACTACACCCTCAATACGGTGTTCAAGGGCGCCTACGAGAGCATGATCAAGCAGGTGCAGCAGGCCAACCCGAAGATCCACATCCTCTTTCATGGTTATGCGCGCGGCATTCCCACGGGCAAGGCGGTAATCAATGTCGGCCCCCTGCGCTTGGTCGGCCCCTGGCTCAGGCCGGCCCTGACCCGCAAGAACATCCTGGATCCGGCGGTGCAGCGCCAAGTGATCGCCGCCATAGTCGACCGCTTCAACGAGATGCTCAAGGGGCTGGCGAGCGGCAAGCCCAACCTGCATTACATCGACCTGCGCGATGAGATCAAGGACGACGACTGGATCAACGAGAACCACCTCACGGCCCTGGCCTACCGGCGGGTGGCGGCGCTGTTCGAGGCGAAGATGAACGCCTTGTTGCCCAAGCCGGACGCACTCGTGCAGATGCGGGCCAAGGCCGCGGCCCTGGCCGCCTTCCACGCGCTGGAGCAGTCCCTGGCGCCCGCCTGCGTCTCGGTGTCGTCGCTGGGCAAGAAACGTCCACGGCCTCAGGCGGTCGAGGCGCCGGGCGCCTAGCGCGCC
>DATDTH010000671.1:0-2297 GCA_035290985.1 Pseudomonas sp.
GAAAAGCGCTCGGTGAAGCCCGCAGCTCTGGTAGGGCGGGTGCAACCCGCGTTTATTGCGTTGCTGCTTAATGCACAGGCGGAATGGAACTCCAGATGCAGGCAGCTTTTTCGTGGAATTGCTGCACATAAAAAAACCGGCCGACCCGAGAGGGTCGGCCGGCGGCTGCGTCCAGGAGCGGAAGACGCGAAGGGGATGGGAGGAAGCGGGGATTCAGGCGACCTGGGCCAGCTGTGCCTTGGCCCGGGCCAGGCCTTTTTCCTGGAACTCCCCACCCATGTTCAGGCCTTCGGCATGGATGAACTCGACCTCATGGATACCGATAAATGCCAGGGCCTGGCGCAGGTAGGGTTCCTGGTGATCCAGCGGGCTGCCGGCGTAGACGCCGCCACGGGCGGTCAGAACGAAGGCCCGCTTGCCGGTCAGCAGGCCCTGGGGGCCGGTCTCGGTGTATTTGAAGGTCAGGCCGGCGCGCAGCACATGGTCCAGCCAGGCCTTCAGGGTGCTGGGAATCGCGAAGTTGTACATGGGCGCGGCGAGCACCAGCACATCGGCGGCCAGCAGTTCCTCGGTCAACTGGTTGGAACGGGCCAGGGCGGCCTTCTCGGCCTCGCTCTGCTGGTCGCCCGGGGTCATCCAGCCACCGAGCAGGGTGCTGTCCAGGTGCGGTACCGGGTCGCGAGCCAGGTCGCGCACCTGGATGCTGTCAGCGGGATGGGCGGCTTGCCACTGCGCGATGAACTGCGCGGTGAGCGCGCGGGAGACCGAGTCTTGCTGACGGGCACTGCTTTCGATAACGAGGATCTGGGACATGTTTTGAACTCCATCACGGGGGTAAGCGTCGATGGAGCAGAGGTTAAGGCGAAGGTTATCGATTAAAAAGCAGATAAATTCGCTACAACCAATCTATAAAGTTGATTTATAAAAGATGAGGCACTAGGCTGAAACAGGCGCGTCCCGCCGTGGCTGGGGCCGTTTCGCCCCTGGGCCGGCCCAGGGGCACCGCCCAAGGGCCTGGACCGAAGCCCGCTTAACTCGGCGCGCAGGTCAGCTTGATGCGCAGCTTGATGATGTTGCGGTTGAATTTGACCGACAGATTATTGGTCTCGCCCGCATCGATCTGCACCCGGCGCGTGCGCGGGGCCTCGGGGCCGTTGCGAAAGACCACGGTGCAACTGGCGGGTGCCTGGCCGATATTGCGCAGGGTCAAGCCGCCCAGGTCGTTGTCGATGTCCTGGGTGGAGTAGGAAATCTCGGCCCCGTTGAGCTGTTTTTCCACTTCGATCGGGTAGGCCGCGAACCCGCTGAGGGGCGACAGCGCCAGCAGGGCACAACACAAGGCAGTCATTCTATTCATGCGGGGGTCTCCAACGGTGGGCCGCCAGCTTAGGACAAGAGGAGGCGATGATGAAAGCGCCCCGCGTTACCCTGGATCAATGGCGCACCCTGCAGGCGGTGGTCGACCAGGGCGGTTTCGCCCAGGCCGCCGAGGTGCTGCACCGCTCGCAGTCCTCGGTCAGCTACACGGTGGCGCGCATGCAGGATCAGCTCGGTGTGCCGCTGCTGCGCATCGACGGACGCCGGGCCGTGCTCACCGAGGCCGGTGCCGTGCTGCTCAGGCGTTCACGGCAACTGGTCAAGCAGGCCAGTCAGCTGGAAGACCTGGCCCACCATATGGAACAGGGCTGGGAAGCCGAGGTGCGCCTGGTGGTGGATGCCGCCTACCCCAACGCCAAGCTGGTGCGCGCCCTTAGCGCCTTCATGCCGCAGAGCCGCGGCTGCCGGGTGCGTTTACGCGAGGAGGTGTTGTCCGGGGTCGAGGAAGTGCTCCAGGAAGGCGTCGCCGACCTGGCCATCAGCGCCCTGAACATCACCGGCTACCTGCCGGCCGAACTCAGCACCGTGGAGTTCATCGCCGTGGCCCACCCGGAGCATGCCCTGCACCGGTTGCAACGGGAGGTCAGCTTCCAGGACCTGGAAGTCCAGATGCAGGTGGTGGTGCGTGACTCCGGCCGCCTGCAGCCGCGCGACAGCGGCTGGCTGGGCGCCGAGCAGCGCTGGACGGTCGGCAGCCTGGCGACCGCCGTGACCTTCGTCAGCAGCGGCCTGGGGTTCGCCTGGCTACCTTATCACCTGATCGAACGCGAACTCAGGGAAGGCCTGCTCAAGGCCCTGCCCCTGGATCCGGGTGGGAAACGCCACCCACTGTTCTACCTCTACTCGAACAAGGACAAGCCCCTGGGCCCGGCGACGCAGATTCTCGTCGAACTGATCAAGGCCTTCGATGTAGCGCCCCT
>DATDTH010000672.1:0-19563 GCA_035290985.1 Pseudomonas sp.
GAGCTGCACTGGCTGGAAGCGGTACGCCACGTGGCGGTGAACACCACCTCGATCATGACCACCACCGGCTTCGCCCTGGGTGACTACAGCCTCTGGGGCGGCTTCGCCGGCATGCTGTTCTTCTACCTGGGCTTCATTGGCGGCTGCTCCGGCTCCACCGCCGGCGGCCTGAAGATCTTCCGCTTCCAGGTCGCCTATATCCTGCTCAAGGCCAACCTGCAGCAACTGGTGCATCCGCGCGCGGTGATCAAGCAGCAGTACAACGGGCACCGCCTGGACGAGGATATCGTCCGCTCGATCCTGACCTTTTCCTTCTTTTTCACCATCACCATCGCGTTGCTGGCCCTGGGCCTGACCCTCTGCGGCCTGGACTGGATCACCGCCCTGAGCGGCGCCGCCAGCACGGTATCCGGGGTCGGCCCCGGCATGGGCCCGATCATAGGCCCGGCCGGAACCTTCGCCAGCCTGCCGGATGCCGCCAAATGGCTGCTGACCCTGGGCATGCTGCTGGGACGCCTGGAAATCATCACCGTGCTGGTGCTGTGCATGCCGTCCTTCTGGCGGCACTGAGGCACGGAGCGCAAGCGGACGCAGGAGCGTCCAGGGCTGCATTTCCACGCGGACGGTTGGACGCCTCGACGTGGGAACGATCAAATGCGCGGGCTTCTCGCTCAGAGATGCCGGACGCGGTATTCACCCGGGGTTTCGCCGAACCAGCGGCGAAAGGCCCGGAAGAAATTGCTCGGGTCGGCGAAGCCGAGCAGGTAGGCGGTTTCCAGCAGGGTCAGGTTCGGTTGGGCCAGGTACTGCACGGCCAATTCGCGGCGGGTATCGTCCAGCAACTGCTGAAAGCTGGTGCCCTCTTCCTGCAGCCGGCGCTGCAGGGTGCGCTGGGACAGGTAGAGCGCCTGGGCCACGGCGTCGCGCTTGGGCTCGCCCTGGGGCAGCAGCCGGCAGAGCACCTGACGGGCCTGGTGGGTCACCCGGCTTTCCGAAAACCGCGCCAGGTATTCGCCGGCAAAACGGTCGTGCAACTGGGCCAGGGAGGCATTGGCCGTGGGCAGCGGCGCCTCCATGTCGGCCCGTTCGAACAGCAGCGCGTAATGGGCGGCATTGAACTGGAAAGGCGCCTGGAACACCTGCTGGTAGGGTTCGAGATCGACCGGCGGCTCGCCCTGGAAACTGACCCGCAGCGGCCGGATGGGCTTGCCGGTCATCCAGCGGCAGAAAGCCAGGGCGTAGGCCAGCGAGGCCTCGGCACTCTGCCGGGCCGGCGCCAGGCGATCGCCGTGGATCGCCAGGATCAAGGCATAGCCCTGCTCCTGCGGGCGGAAACTCAGGTCCGCCCCTTCGCCGATGATCCGCTGGTAACGCACCAGGCGGGCGAAGCCCTCCTTCAGGGTGCGGCTGGACATCAGGGCATAACCCACCACATGGAAGGACGCCGGGCGCACCACCTTGGCCATGTTCAGGCCGATCGCCGGGTTACCCGACAATTCCACCGCGCGCTCCCACAGGCGGGTCATGCCGTCCTGGGGGAAACGCGCATCGGGATCGTTCAGGGCGTCGTAGTCCAGACCCAATTCGGCGAACAGGCTGCGGCAATCGACGCCGCCCATTTCCAGCGCCTGGACTATGCCCAAAGCCCAACTCGATGACGTGGTGCGTTCGCTCATGGCGCCTTCTTGTTGTGATTGTGTCTGAAAGGCCCAGGGGTCCCGATGTCCGAAACCGACCTGGCGGCGCAAGGATACTAAAGTGGCGCCCAATGTCACTGGCCCAGCAGGACAGTCGCCCTACACTGAACGGACACGCAGACAGGAGAATGCCATGAGCACGCACGCCAGCGAACGTTATACCCGCTTTGCCGATTTCTACCCCTACTACCTGCAGGAGCACAGCAACCCCACCTGCCGTCGCCTGCACTACGTCGGCAGCCTGCTGGTGCTCGGCCTGCTCGCCTATGCCCTCTTCACCCAACAATGGCTGTGGCTGCTGAGCATTCCGCTAGTGGGGTACGGCTTTGCCTGGGTCGGCCATTTCGTCTTCGAGAAGAATCGGCCCGCCACCTTCCAATACCCGCTCTACAGCCTGATGGGCGACTGGGTGATGCTTAAGGATGCCCTGACCGGACGCATCCGCTTCTAGCAAGCTATTGAAAAACTACCTGCGTTGCCCCTCTTGGTGAAAAGAAGGGGGCGTTAAAAACACGCTCGGACGAACGAAGTGAGAACGTCTGCAAGACGGCCCGAAGGGCGAGCGGAGCGAGTAACGCTCATTTACACCTCGTAAACTCCGCGTCCTCGCGTGTTTTTGCCTTGTCTCGGCTGCCTCGCCTACGTTTTTCAACGGCCTGCTAAGCAGCGCTTTGCGTAGGCGGGTTAGCGTAGCGTAACCCGACATGGCTGCTCACCGCGCAGCGCAACCCTCGCGTACAGGTGATTCATCGCGAAACTGCGCCTTTCGGCAGCACGTAGGATGGGTTGAGCGCAGCGATACCCATGCTGAAAGCCCGCCGCACTCACCGCGCGGCATCACCCACGCGGACAGGTGATTCATCGTGGAGATGCGCCTTTCGGCAGTCGTAGTTGGCTGATGCGCGTCCGCTTGGTTATGATCCCCGACCAGTCGAAAGCATGGCCCAGGTCTTGCCAGTCGATTTGAACGTCCAGTAGAGGCGCCAGCAATCAGTCAGGGATCGTTAGCATTCGATGAAGTCCGCCACCCTCGATCGTTTACACAGCTTGCCCGCGCCACCGCTGCGCGAATACTACTCCCGGGTACTGGCCTATATCGCCACGGCCGCCAGCGTCGCCGCCGGCACCTATGTGCAGTTTTTTGGCTATGAGATTCTCTGGCTGGTCCCCTACGCCCTGCTCTACCCCCATCTGGCCCACCACCTGAGCCTGCGCTACAGGCGTGACCACCAGGAGCAGACCGACCTGGCGCTGCTGTTCATCGACGCTTTGCACGCCGGCTGCGCCGCGGTAATGCTGGGCTTCTGCGTGGTGCCGAGCCTGATGATACTGCTGGTCCTGAGCTTCAGCGCCCTGATCATCGGCGGCCTACGCCACCTCGGCATGGCGCTGCTGGTGGCCGTCAGCGGCATGCTGCTGGCAAGCGTCCTGGTCCGTCCGGAACTCAAAGAGGCCACGCCGACCCTGGTTGCCCTGGTCAGCGTGCTGTTCAGCACCCTGTATATCTGCATCACCGCCTACTTCGTCCACCAGCAAGGCCTGCGCCTGGGCCAAACCCGGATCGAGGTCAAGCGCGAACAGGAAAAAGCTGCGCGCCTGGCGCGCAACCTGGCCAAATACCTGTCGCCCCAGGTCTGGGAGTCGATTTTCAGTGGCAAGAAGAGCGTACGCCTGGAAACCCAGCGCAAGAAGCTCACTGTGTTCTTCTCCGACATCAAGGGTTTTACCGAACTGGCCGAGGAACTGGAGGCCGAGGCCCTGACCGACCTGCTCAACACCTACCTGAACGAAATGTCGAAGATCACCCTGAAATACGGCGGCACCATCGACAAGTTCGTCTGCGACTGCGTCATGGTGTTCTTCGGCGACCCGGCCAGCAAGGGCGCGAAAAAAGACGCGGTGGCCGCGGTGTCCATGGCCATCGCCATGCGCAAGCACATGAAGGTGCTGCGCCAGCAATGGCGTGCCCAGGGCATCACCAAACCCCTGGAAATCCGCATGGGCCTGAACACTGGCTACTGCACGGTCGGCAACTTCGGTGCCGACACCCGGATGGACTACACCATCATCGGCCGCGACGTGAACCTCGCCAGCCGCCTGGAAAGCGCCGCCGAGTCCGGCGAGATCCTGATCTCCCACGAGACCTACTCCCTGGTCAAGGACGTGATCATGTGCCGCGACAAGGGCCAGATCCCGGTCAAGGGCTTTGCCCGTCCCGTGCAGATCTACCAGGTGGTGGATTTCCGCCGCGACCTGGGCGCCACCTCCAGCTACTTCGAACATGAGTTGCCGGGCTTTTCCATGTACCTGGACACCAACGGCATCCAGAACTTCGACAAGGAAAAGGTCATCCTGGCCCTCAGCCAGGCCGCCGAGAAGCTGCGCGACAAGGTGATTCTGTAAGCAGTCAGTGCGGGTTCTTTTCGTGCGAGGCGGGCGTGCCGTAACCCGCCGGCAGGCCGGTCGCCTGGTACGCCGGGACAGCGCCCGCAAGCCCAGGCTGCCGGGCGAGAAACTCCAGGGCCGAGGCCTGCCAGGACTGCCGTTCGGCCCGTACGGCGCACTCGCCCCGATCCAGCGCCAGGGCCGCCACGCAGGCGCGACCCAGGTCGGCGTCCAGCACCCCGGTCACACCCGGTTCCAGTACATCCAGCGGTCCCGCCACCGGGAAGGCCGCCACCGGCGTGCCGCAGGCCAGGGCTTCGAGCATCACCAGCCCATAGGTGTCGGTCAGGGAGGGAAACACCAGCACATCGGCCTCCTGGTAGGCCCGCGCCAGCGCCTCGCCCTGGCGATAGCCGAGGAAGCGCGCCCGCGGGTAGCGCGCCTCCAGTTCGGCCCGCTGGGGGCCGTCACCGACCACCCGCATCTCCCCCGGCAACGCTAGGCCCAGAAAGGCCTCCAGGTTTTTCTCCAGGGCCAGCCGGCCGACGAACAGAAAGACCGGTACGGCAAGCCGGGGCCGCTCCGTCCGCGGCTGGAACACCGAGGTGTCCACCCCCTTGGACCAGAGTACCAGGCGTTGCAGTCCGCGCCCGGCCAGCTCCTCAACCAGGCGCCCGGTGCTCACCAGTACCGCCTGGCTCGGTCGATGGAAGGCCCGCAGGTAGGCATAGCCCCAACTCAGGGGAATGCGCGGCCAGCGCCTGTGGATGTATTCGGGAAAGCGGGTATGCACGGCGCTGGAAAACCCCAGGCCGTGCCTGACCAGCCAGCGCCGGGCCGCCCAGCCCAGCGGTCCCTCGGTGGCCAGGTGCACGCAGTCCGGCGCAAAGGCGCGAATCGCCGCGCCGACCCGCCACAGGTTCCAGACCAGGGGAATCTCCGGGTAGGTCGGACAGGGCAGCGTGCGAAAATCCTGGGGCGACAGCAGCCTGACCTGGTGGCCGAGCCCGCGCAGTTCGCCCATCAGGGCCTGCAGGCAGGTCACCACGCCGTTGACCTGGGGCGACCAGGCATCGCTGACCAGCAGGACCCTCATGTCGCCGGCTCGCCGACCGCCAGACCCTGGGCCATCAGCTGGGCCTGGCGCGCCTGGTCCTCGGCCAGCCGGTAGAGTTCGATGGAACCGTCCAGGTGCTCGATCAGTGCTGTGCAGGACTCCACCCAGTCGCCGCAGTTCATGTACTCCACCTCGCCCATGGAACGGATCTCGGCATGGTGGATATGCCCGCAGACCACGCCGTTGAAACCGCGCTTCACGCACTCATGGGCGATGGCCTGCTCGAAGTCGCTGATGAAGTTCACCGCGCCCTTGACCTTGTGCTTGAGGTAGGCCGACAGCGACCAATAGCCATAACCCCAGCGGCTGCGCCAGTGATTGAGCCAGCGATTGAGGATCAGGGTGAAGCCGTAGGCCGAGTCGCCGAGAAAAGCCAGCCAGCGGTGATAGCGGGTGATCACGTCGAACTGGTCGCCGTGGATCACCAGCAGGCGGCGGCCATCGGCGGTCAGGTGTTCGGCCTCGTCCACCAGCTGGATATTGCCCAGCACCAGCTTGGAATAGCGCCGCAGGAACTCGTCGTGGTTGCCGGTGACGTAGATCACCTCGGTCCCGCGCTTGCTCAGGGTCAGCAAGCGGCGCAACACATTGGTGTGGGCCTGGGGCCAGTAGATGCCGCTGCGCAGCTTCCAGCCATCGATGATGTCGCCGACCAGGTAGACCTTGTCCGCCTGGTAGGTCTTGAGAAAACGCGCCAGGTGTTCGGCCTGGCAATCGCGGGTGCCGAGGTGGACATCCGAGATCCACAGGGTGCGCACGCGTTGTTTGCGACTGGGCTTGGCGAGCTGAGCACTGCTCATGGGGCGGCCTCCGGTGGGGTTTCAGCGAGCTTGGGCCCCTTTAATGAAGGCGCGGTGACAGCCGCGGGTCAGGCCGATGACAACGATCCGCCTCGCTTCGCCGCCGCGACCCTGGGTAGACTGTCGGCCTGCGCCGAGGAACCCGCGATGCCTTCGATTCTCTCCCTGCGTCATTACAGCCACGACCTGATCGCCCATCGCCATGACCACGCCCAACTGGTGTTCGGCCTGCGCGGGCAACTGGATTTCGAAGTCGCCGGGCGTGGTGCCCGGGTGATCCGCCAGACCCTGGCCGTGGTACCCAGCGACACCCACCACGCCTGCGGCAGCCCGGCCGGCAGCGACTGCCTGGTGCTCGACGTCCCCTCCACGGACTGGCTGCGCCAGCGCCTGGGCGCCCATGCCGACGCTGGCCGGCGCCTGCTGGAACGTCCCGGCGCCCTGGACCTGAGTCCGGCCCAAAGCCAACTGGTCGGTTGGCTCGCCGCCAGCGCCCTGAACGATGGGGTGATCGCCCAGCAAGGCGCCGCCCTGCTCCTGGCCAGCCTGGTCGGCGAAACCACCGCCGCACGCGCCGGCCTGCCCCTGGCGGCCCTGGACGCGCATATCGAGCGCCGCGCCGCGCACCCGCTGCAGGTCGCCGATCTGGCCCGCCTGACCGGCCTGTCGGTCGCCCGCTTCCATGAGCGTTTTCTCGCCGAAACCCGGCAGACGCCCATGGACTATGTGCGCAACCATCGCCTGCGGCTGGCGCGCCGGCTGTTGCGCGACAGCGACCTGGCGATAGGTGAAATCGCCGCCCAGGTCGGCTATGCCTCGCAAAGCGCCTTCAGCGCCGCCCTGTCACGGGCGTTCGGCCTCACCCCCAGCGCCCTGCGCCGCGAGTCCCGCGACAAAAACCGCTAGCCACGCGACAGACAGCCCTGGGCCCTGCTCCTAAACTGCCTGGCATCTCTCACGGAGCGGGAACCCTATGCAGACCATCGAGTGGCAAGATTTCCAGCGGGTCGACCTGCGGGTCGGCACCATCCTCAGCGCAACCGCCAACCCCAAGGCACGCAAACCGGCCTATGTCCTGGAAATCGACCTGGGGCCTTTGGGGATCAAAACCTCCAGCGCCCAGCTCACCGCACTCTATGACGCGGACAGCCTGCCCGGCCGCCAGGTCCTCTGCGTGTGCAATTTCGCCGCGAAAGCCATTGCCGGGGTACGCTCCCAGGTGCTGGTCACCGGTGCCTATGACGACCAGGAGCGGGTGGTGCTCGCCAGCTTCGATCACCCCCTGGCCAATGGCAGCCGCCTGGCGTGAATCCCTCGTCGAGTAGCAGCCGAACGCCCATGACCCCGCGCGCCGCGCTGCTCGCCCTGCACTGCGGTGCCCTGCTCTTCGGCTTGACCGGCGTGCTCGGCAAGCTCGCCGCGACCAGCCCCGCCATGATAGTGCTCGGCCGCGCCGCCTTTGCCGTGCTGGCCCTGGCCCTCTTCGCCGGACTGATCGGCCGCACGCCCTGGCAACGCCTGCAAGGTCGCGACTGGGCCCGCCTGACCCTGGGCGGGCTGCTGCTGGCCGGGCACTGGGTGAGTTTCTTCATTGCCGTGAAGGTGGCCGGTGTGGCCATCGCCACCCTGGGCTTCACCAGCTTCCCGGCCCTGACCGTGCTGCTGGAAGGGCTGCTGTTTCGCGAGCGCATTCGCCGCCATGAAATACTACTGGTGGTCCTGGTGACCATCGGTTTGGTGCTGGTCACGCCGGACTTCAACCTGGCCAGCGAGGCCACGGTCGGCCTGCTCTGGGGCGTGCTCTCGGGTCTGCTCTTCGCCCTGTTGTCGCTGACCAACCGCGCCGGCTCCGGCAAGCTGGCGCCGGTGCAGGTCGCCCTGTGCCAGAACCTGGTGGTCGCCCTCTGCCTGCTGCCCTTCGCCGTGCCGGACCTGCCCCAGGTCCGCGCCCTGGACTGGCTGTGGCTGGCCTTGCTCGGGGTGCTCTGCACCGGGGTCGCCCACAGCCTGTTCGTCGCCAGCCTGGACGTGCTCAAGGCGCGGACCGCGGCCGTGGTCTTCGCCCTGGAGCCGGTCTATGGCATCGGCTTCGCCTGGCTGATCTTCGCGGAAACCCCGACCCCACGGATGGTCGCCGGCGGCGCACTGATCATCGCCGCCATCGTGCTGTCCGCTCGCCAGGGCCGCGCCGCGCCGCGGCCGGTGAAAGGTTCGGCAATCCAGTGAGCGGCGGGCAGGATCGATGCTGGCCGAGACCCTGCTGTCAGTCGCGCCGCTCGTTGTGGCCCAGGTCGCGCTGCGGGTCGATCTGATCGCGCACTCGTTGCTTGAGCACCTTGGCGTCGGGAAAACCGCCATCGGCCTTGCGCTCACAGATCTGCACGGCGTTGCAAGTGATGCGGAACACCCCGCCCGTGGCGGGCTCCAGGCTGACCCGCGCCAGGTCGTCGGCGAAGGTACTGAGCAGTTCCTGGGCCAGCCAGGCGGCACGCAACAGCCACTGGCATTGGGTGCAGTAGGTAATCACGATTTCGGCTTTCGACGGGGTCATGGGTGGCGCTCGGCGAACGGGACAGGAGGTCCATGATACCCGTCCTGTCGCTCTTTACGGCCGCCCGTGGCGGGCGACCGGCTGCGGGCGGCCGTCGACGTCGGCTCAGGCGATACGGGCCAGCAATTCCCGGGCCTCCTGTTTCTGCTGGTCGTCGCCCTCACTGATTACCTGGTTGAGAATGTCGCAGGCGTTTTCGATATTACCTTGGGAGATATAGGCCAGGGCCTGGTTGAGTTTGCCCAGATTGCCCCGATCGCCGGCCAGGTGATCGAGGTCATTCTCCTCGGCAAGCCGCGGAATCCTCTGCTTGCGCAAGTCGACCGCGATCAAGTCGCTGAAGGCATCGGAGAACTCTTCGCCCGCTATCTCGCCGCCGGACACGGGAAAATCACCGCGGGCATAGTCCTGTTCATCGAGCTCCAGGACTTCCGGCAACTCGACCAGATTGGAACGGAACGCAGGGTCATTCAGCGGCGGCTGAGGCTCGGGTGCCTTCTTGCGACTGGCGACACCGGGCTCGAAGGGGCTGACATTGTCCCATTCGGCATCCAGGGACAGATCGTCCAGGTTCAACTGGAAGTCGTCCAGCAGTTCATTGCTGGCGAGCAGTTGCCGGGACTCCTCAGGGACCCCGATAACCTCGTCCAGCACCAGGGGCGCCGCCGTGGCGAGCCGGGGATAACGCGCCTGCAACTGTTCCAGGCGCATCTCGCTGAACCCCGATTCGCGCAGCGTGGCCTGCTCGCGAATGAAACCGGCCGGGTCACCCAATTCCGCCAACACCTCCAGCAGCCGGAAGCGCAGATCGCTGCGCTCCGGCTCCTTGACCAGGGCCGCCTTCAGCACGCCCGCGGCCTCGCTGAAACGCCCATAGGCAATGTAGATATTGGCCCCTTCCAGGGCGTCGGTACTGGCCGCTGGCGCGCGCGCGGGCGTGTCCCGTGCGGAGGGCGACATCGGCGCGACCGGCTCGGCTTCGACCACCGTGAGCGCCTGGGCTGCGGGCATTATCGGGGCCGGCGCGCCCTCTGCCGCACCGGGTCGGTTGCGACGCAGACGCGGCAGCAGGGCGAGCAGCACCATGAACTGCAACACGAGCAGCAGCAAGGTGCCGATCAGCAGCCCGCCCATCCAGCTCCCGCTCAGCCATGACGACTGCTCGCCCCGTACCGCAGCCGGCTCGGCTGGCGTCCGCCCTGCCGGAACCACCCCCTCACGCGGCGCGGCCTGTAACCGCGCCAGCAGTGCGTCCTTACTGTCCATCTGCACCTGCAGTTGTTGCACCTGCAGCTGCAGGCCGTCTATGGCCTTCCGCAGTTGCAGGCTCTCCTCGGCCCGCGCGGCCAGCACGTCGTCGGCCTGGCGTTGCAACTCGGCTATCCGGCTGGCGTACGATTCGGCCGCTTCATCGAGGACCAGCATATCGGGCGGCTCCGCGACCGAGACCGCCTCTGGCCTCTGGACGCCCTCAGGCGGAACCTCCCGCGCCGCTTCTGCCGCCGGGACAGCGGGCCTGTTCGTCGCCACGGCCGGCTCAGCGGCATCCGGCAACAACAGGTTCGCGCCGAGCTTCAGGCGTCCGATGTCATTGTCGACGAACGCCTGGGGGTTGAGCGCATGGATGCCCTGCATCAGTTCGGACACGCCGACCTGGCTGCCGCCCGCCCGCAATCCCTCGGCGATCGCCCAGAGGCTGTCACCGCGCACCACGCTGTAACGCCGGCCGTCCAGGGCCGGTGGCGGCGGTACGGCACTGGGCGTGTTGGCCGGGCGCTGGGGCGCGGCCTCGGCCGCGACCGACTGGGGCGGCTGTCCCGCCGTCTGGTAATTCGAGCTGCCCGGCGGGTCGAGCAGCAGGGTGTACTCGCGCAGCAGTCGGCCGGCAGGTCGTTCCAACTCCACCACGAAATTCAGGTAAGGCTCGCGTATGGGTTTGCTCGACACCACGCGAATGAAACTGCCAGCCCCCTGCAATACCGGGGTGAAGCGCAGGTCATTGAGGAAATAGAAACGGTCGACACCGGAACGGGCGAAGACCTCGGGTGAGGCCAGGCGAGCCAGCACTTCATCCGCATTCAGCTCGCCGACTTCCAGCAGCTCGATCTTGGCATCCAGCGGCTGGTTCAGGGCCGAATACAGGCTGATTTCACCCAGGCCGAGGGCGGATGAGAGCCCGGAATAAAGCGCGGAGCTCGAAACGAACGAGAGCAACACGTTACGCACTGAAGCCATGTGAACCTCCCCGGCGACTCCGGCTCACATGCGACCTACCCCCCCTAAGGGTTGCTGGACAAGAGGCACGGCAGGCATCGCAACTAGCGCTTGGTCAGGAAACCTCCGTGTGGCCCGATTCATGATGGAGTATGGCCATTATTGGCAAGACCGCTGGCCAACGAGCCTATCCCCCTACTAACAGAAGGCCATCATACGCAAAATTTTGTGAACTCCGTCTAGCTTTCAACGTTTGACGGCTTGCAAATCAAACAAACCCAAAAAACGCCAGCATCTTGTCGCCCCAGACCGGAATCAGCACAGTCACTCACTCCAGGCGCCAGCCTCTTATCAAACAAAAGATAACTAATTGTTTTTTCTATAAAATTTTACGCACTGGAATCCACTGAAATCCCGGCTTGCTGCGCGACAGCGCGGCGTCGAAGACGGGGGGCGCCCTCCTTAAGCCGATGCCAAGCCAGCCTCTCAGCGCTTTTCCAGGTTACTCAGGATGCGCGCATGCACCCGTTGGCACTGCTGCAGCTCTTCTTCGTCTATGCCGGCGAACAGCTCCAGGCGCAACTGGGTGGAAATCGCCTCGATCTTCTCGATCAGGGGTTGCGCGTCGGCGCTCAGGGAGATCTTCTTCGCCCGGCGGTCCTCGACCACCGCCTGGCGGCGCACCAGGCCCTGAGCCTCCAGGCTGTCGAGCAAGCGGGCCAGGGTCGGCCCTTCCACCCCGACGCTCTGCGCCAGCTCACGCTGGGTCGGCAACGCCTCGAAGCGCGACAGGTGCAGCAGCACCAGCCAGCGTGCCTGGGACAGGCCGAGGCCGGCGAGACGGCGGTCCAGCTCGGCGCGCCAGCCACGGGACAGCTGGGCGAGTTGCATGGCGAAACGGTGTTGCTCGGTGTAAGACATGGACAACTGACTCAAAAAGCTAATTATTAGTCAGCTAATCATAGCCCCAGGGGCAGGATCAAGGCCTGCGTCATATCCGCTCACCATTTCGCGTATTGATCCTCGACGAAGCCCCAGAGGTCGTCGATCGCTACCTCGGGCCGTCCATGGGGGCGCAGCACGCCACGGAACCGACCAAAAATCTGCTTGAAGTTGCTGGCGATGAACCCCAGGTTCAGCCGCTCCTGATGCAACCCGCGGGCCTCGAAGCGCAACTCCACCTGGCCATCATGGGAGTGGATCGACCAGGGCTCCAGTGCACGGTCGCGGTCGTAGGCAAAGCGCACCGTGTCGACCTTGATCAATTCGCCGTCCAGCCAGAAGCAGTTCTCGGTAAAACTGGTTTCATTGACCCCACAGGACAGGTTCAGGCCAACCCGCTGCAGACCGGCCTGGCCGGACAGGCAGGCCCAGTTCCAGGTGGTTTCCCGGCGCATGTAGCCGGCCGACCAGTCGTGGTGGGCGAAGGCATCCAGGGCGCTCAGGTCGAAGTCGCCCAGGGCGCTGCGCACCGATCCCGTGCAGCGCACCCCTGCCACCTTCTGCGCATAGACCCAGCCGTTGACCGCGGCCGGGGTGCAAATGCACATGGGCTCAAAGACCGGCTCTGCTTCGTTGAAACAGGCCTCGATGCGGGTGCCGTCATCCAGTTCCACCAGCAGGCGCTTGTCCGCGCCGTGGTTCTCCAGGCGCAACCGGTTGCGGCCGCTGCGCAATTCGCAGACACCGGCATTCGGCGACTGGGAAAAGGAGGTCCCAAAGCCCAGGGGTAGCTTGAACTGGCGCTCGATCATCCGCCCCGAGGGCGGATGGAACAGGTAGACGAAGCCGATACCGGCCAGGCTCAGGTCGGCCAGGGCGCAGCCGCCTATCAGTTGATCGCTGATCAGGCCGAAATACTGGAACTGGTGGAAGGTCCGGCGCTTGTGCCAGGCGCCGAGGCGCCGGCCCATGGGCGAGCGGAAATCGAAATCGCGGTAATTGATGGTGCCGGGGGCGGCAGGAAAAAGGCCGTAGTGCGGCTGGCCGTTGGCCTGAATCAACTTGTCCATCTTGTTAGCTCGTATGGCTCGCGGCTCGCGCTGGGGAACCGCCGAATCCTAGCACCGGCCCACCCCGCACCGCAGTCACCCGCCGCGCCAATCCGGGGGACCAAAGCGGCCAGTGGCGCGCGACCCGCTGCAGGACGTTTAAAAACGTAGCTTTTCGTAGGTCGGGTTACGTTTTGCTAACCCGACAGCATCGTTGTCGGGTTACGCTTCGCTAACCCGACCTACAGGGCCACCTGATTACGGCCAAAGGCCTTGGCCTCATAGAGCGCGCGGTCCGCATGCTCGTAGAGCTGGCTCAACTGGCCATCCGGGGTCGGCCGCAGGCAGGCCACGCCTATGGACAGGGTGACCATGGGCGCGGTGTCCGAGCCGCAATGGAGGATATTCAATTCCTCCAACGACGCGCGCAACGCCTCGGCCCGCAGCCGGGCCTCCTCCTGGTCGAGGTCGTACAACAGCACCGCGAACTCCTCGCCCCCTAAGCGCACCGACATGTCCAGCGGCCGCCGCGAAGCGGCCTCGAGCAGCAGGCCGACCCGCTGCAAGACGTTGTCGCCGGCCTGGTGACCGTAGCTGTCGTTGTAGGCCTTGAAATGGTCGATGTCGCAAATCAGCAAGGCCAGGCAATGCTGTTCGCGCAAGGCCTGGCGCCACAGGCGCTCCAGATGGCGGTTGAAGCTGCGGCGATTGTGCAGCCCGGTCAGGCTGTCACGATCGGCCAGCATGCGCATCAACTGGCTGATCAGGAAGTGTTCGCGGGACTTGAACTCCAGCAGGTAACAGCCCATCGCGCCCATCAGATTGCCGAAGGAGAGGAACAGGACGTTGTTGACCAGCCGCGGCAGTGGCAGGCCGACCAGCAGCTCGGCGCCGATATAGATCAACAGGACCGCCAGGGCGCACAGCAGCGCCTCGCTCAGGCGCAAGCCCACGACAAAATAGGCCGCAATACTGATCAGCAGCAGGCCCTCGTAGGGGTAGGACGGATCCGCATGGTGGGCGATGCCCACCACCAGGGCCGCGCCAACCCCAAACGCCAGCACGCAGACCAGGCTCAAGGGCAACAGCAGGTGCACCCGCTTGCGCTGCAGGAGCAACCAGACACAGACCAGCAGCAAGGCGCAGACCAGCACCCGCACCGTCAGCATCAGCCAGAGTTCGGGACCGCGGATCAGCAGGATGTCCAGCCCGGCGAACACCAGCCAGAGCAGGGTGCCAACGCAGAGCGTGAGGCGCTTGAGTTCGTAACTGTCTTCCAGGCTGTAGGCGCGGTATTCCTGCTCCAGCCCCCGGGAAAAACGCAGGGAGCGAAACCCCAGCGACAGCTGATCGGCATAGGGATTTGGACGCACATCGTCCAACCAAATGTGATGGTTATGCACCCTCACCTCATCCATGGAAGACCTGGGCCCACCTTAGTCCCTTGGGAATCACGTCACAAGTTTTACATTTATTGACGTCAACTATCCGGCACGCCTTCGGCGCAGCCCAAGGCTCAGGCCTCCAGCTCCGCCTGCAGGGCCGCGCGCACGCAATGGAGCACCCCCTCCGCCACCCGGCCGGCAAACTGTTCGGCCAGGCTGGACGCGGGCGGCAGTTCGGCCTCGCCGTCGAGGAAGGCGTCCTGAATCTCGCCCAGCAACTCCTCCGGCAGGTCCAGGGCCTGTTCCAGGGACAGCTGCTGCTGGCCGATGGCTTCGGCCAGCAGGCTGTAGACGTTCTTTTCCGTGCACTTGAGCTGGCCGGCGATCTGCGCCGGGGTCATACCGGCCCGGGCCAGGCTGATCAGCTCGTGGCGCAGGTCCGCCACCACGGGGGCGGCCTTTGCCGTGCCGCCGAGCACCTCGAGGAAGGCCACACCATAGCGCTCCAGCTTGCGCGCCCCGACCCCGCTGACCTGGCCCATGGCGGCCAGGGAGCCGGGCCGGCTGCGCAGCATCTCCAGCAGGGTGGAGTCCGGGAAGATCACATAGGGCGGCACGCCATGTTCCTCGGCCAGCTTGCGCCGCAGCGCCCGCAGGGCTTCCCACTGCTCGCGCTCCTCGCCGCGCACCAATTGGCTGGCCGCGCTGGCCGAGGCCTTGGCGCTCTGCTGGGGCTTGAGTTCGCGGCGCAGTTGCAGGCTGACCTCGCCACGCAGCAAGGGCCGGCAACTGTCGGACAGGCGCAAACCGCCAAAACCCTCCAGGTCGACATCCACCAGGCCGCGGGCCACCAGTTGACGAAACAGCGAGCGCCATTCGCCCTCGGCGAACGCCTTGCCCACGCCGAACACCGACAAGTGCTGATGGCCGAGGCCGCGCACCTTCTCGTTGTCGCGACCCAGCAGCAGGTCGACCAGGTGGCCGACGCCGTAGCGCTGACCGCTGCGGTAGATGGCCGACAACGCCTGGCGCGCCGGCTCGGTGGCATCCCAAGTCTGCACCCCGTCGACGCAATTGTCGCAGTGCCCGCAGGGCTTGGGCATGTCCTCGTCGAAGTAGGCCAGCAACACCTGGCGCCGGCAACGAGTCTCCTCGCAGAGGGCGAGCATGGCGTCCAGCTTGTGCTGCTCCAGGCGCTTGTGACGCTCATCGCCTTCGGAGTTGTTGAGCATCTGCTTGAGGAAGATCACATCCTGCAGCCCATAGGCCATCCAGGCATCGGCCGGCAGGCCGTCGCGGCCCGCCCGGCCGGTTTCCTGGTAGTAGGCTTCCAGGGACTTGGGCAGGTCCAGGTGGGCGACGAAGCGCACGTTGGGCTTGTCGATGCCCATGCCGAAGGCGATGGTCGCGACCATGATCAGCCCTTCCTCGTTGAGGAAACGCTTCTGGTGGTAGGCTCGCAGCTCATGGGGCAGCCCGGCGTGGTAAGGCAAGGCCGGGTGGCCCTGGGCGGCGAGAAAGGCGGCGACTTCCTCGACCTTCTTGCGCGACAGGCAATAGACGATGCCCGCGTCGCCCTTGCGTTCGGTCAGGAAGGTCAGCAACTGCTTGCGCGGCTGCTCCTTGGGCACGATGCGATAGAAGATATTCGGTCGGTCGAAACTCGACAGGAAGCGCTCGGCCTGCTGCAGGTGCAGGCGCGTGACGATTTCCTCACGGGTGCGCATGTCCGCGGTGGCGGTCAGGGCGATGCGCGGCACGGCCGGAAACAGTTCGGCAAGCTGGCCCAGCTGCAGGTATTCGGGGCGGAAATCATGCCCCCACTGCGACACGCAGTGAGCCTCGTCTATGGCGAACAGGGCGATCTCCAGGCCCTGGAGAAAATTCAGCATGCGCGGCTGCACCAGGCGCTCGGGGGCCAGGTAGAGCATCTTGATCTCGCCGCGCTTGATCCGCGCGGCGATGTCGCGCTGGGCCTCGGCGCTCAGTGTCGAGTTCAGCGCCACGGCGGCCACGCCCAACTCCTCGAGCGTCGCGACCTGGTCTTCCATCAGGGCGATCAGTGGCGACACCACCACCGCCAGGCCGTCACGCAGCAGGGCAGGCACCTGGAAACACAAGGACTTGCCACCGCCGGTGGGCATCAGGACCAGGGCATCGCCCCCGCCGGCCACACGCTCGATGATCGCACCCTGGCGGCCACGAAAGCTGTCGTAGCCGAAGATGTCCTTGAGGATGCGCAGCGCCGGTTCGAGCATAAAAACTCCAAGCTGTTGCCAAATAACCAAATAAAAGCCTGGACGGACCGGCCCAGCCTGAACCGGCAGCCGTTCGAGCGAAGCCTGGGCCGAAAATCGGCCAGGGGCGCCGTCGCAGGGCCGCTCATTATACGCGAGCCGCCCTGCCCATGACCGGGAAACCTGAGGGCGCGGCTTGCGCCAGGCATCAAGGAGGCCTTGGTGGTCGAACGCAGCGCCTTACGCCTGCGGAAAAAAAATTCACGGCAGCCAGGCCCTGGCCGGCTATCCAGGCTAAAATCCATCCTCGTTAAATCCCTCAAGGTAGCACCACGATGTCCTTCGCCGAGCAATTGTCCCGCCTGCAAGCCTTCCTCGACGCCGACGAGCTGCACGACGAGGCCCTGGACTATGTGGCAGCCCACGGCTACCTGACTGCCTTGTCGATCTGCCCCGAGCAGGTTTCCGAGCGTGAGTGGATCGACGCCCTGTTTTCCGAAGCGCCGCATTACCGCAGCGACGCCGAACGCGAAGAGATCGAAGCGACCCTGATCCACCTCAAGGCCCATATCAACCGCCAGCTGGCGGCCGATGAAGACCCGGAACTGCCCTGCGACCTGGAGCTGGGTGAAGAGCCGGATGAGTCGGACATCCGCGGCTGGTGCATCGGCTTCATGGAAGGGGTGTTCCTGCGCGAAGCGGTCTGGTTCGACAACGCCGAAGACGAGGTCAGCGAACTGCTGCTGCCGATCATGGTCGGCTCGGGGCTGTTCGACGAGCAGCCGGAATTCTCCGATATCGCCGCGGACCGCAACCTGATGGAAGATATGGTCGAGCAGATCCCGGAACTGCTCACCGCCCTGTTCCTGCTGTGCAACGCACCGGATGAAAAGCCGGCCCTGCTCAAGCCCCGTCACCACTAAGCTCCGACGGCATGCGCGAGATTCGCGTCAGCCGTCATCGCGCCGTGCGCTACGCCCTGCTGACCCTCGGTTGGCTCTGCGTGGTGCTCGGAGTGATCGGCATCTTCGTGCCGGTATTGCCCACCACCCCCTTCCTGTTGCTGGCCGCCGCCTGCTTCGTGCGCAGCTCGCGACGCTTCTACCTGTGGCTGGTCGGGCACCCGAAACTGGGGCCCTGGATTCGCGACTACCTCGAGGGCCAGGGCATCCCCCTCAAGGGCAAGGTCTACGCCATCGGCCTGATGTGGAGCAGCATCGCCCTCTCCTGCTTCCTGGTGCCCCAGCCCTGGGCGCGTGCCTTTATGCTGACCAGCGCGGTGCTGGTCAGCCTCTATATCCTCAAGCAGAAAACCCTGCCCAACCGCTGAAGCCTCAGCGGTAGCCCGCCACACTGCCTACACTGCGTTGATCTGTTGGCGGAGACGCGGCCCATGCAGCCACGGCAGCGCAGTACGGGGAGGCATCGGGGCCTGCTGACGGCAGGATTCGGAGCACTCTGCGCGCTGTTCCTGGGCCTGGCCGGCGCCAACTGGGACTTCGAGCTGATACTCGGCAACGCACAGAGCCGTTATGGCGACCTCGGCCCCGCCAAGGGCCGGATCCAGGCCTGGAGCGACCTGATCGACGGCGGCGCCCAGTTGGCCGAGCGCGAGCAACTGAGCGAGGTCAACCGCTTCTTCAATCGCCAGCTGCGCTTCGTCGACGACGCCCAGACCTGGCGCCAGCAGGATTACTGGGCCACGCCCCTTGAAGCCCTGGTGCGCGGTGCCGGCGATTGCGAGGACTACGCCATCGCCAAGTATTTCAGCCTGCGCCGGCTCGGCATCGCCAGCGACAAGCTGCGCATCACCTACGTCAAGGCGCTCAACTACAACCAGGCGCATATGGTGCTGACCTACTACGCCAGCGCCACGGCCGATCCCCTGGTGCTGGACAACCTGATCAACGACATTCGCCCCGCCTCCCAGCGTAAAGACCTGCTGCCGGTGTATTCCTTCAATGCCGAGGGCGTCTACCTGCCCGGCACCGGTGGCGGCAAACGCAGTGGCGACAGCAAGAAACTGTCGCGCTGGCAGGACCTGTTGCAAAAAATGCGCAGCGAAGGCTTCGCCATTGCCGAGGGTTAATCGATGTCCCTGCTCAAACAGCTGTTCCTCGCCATCTGCCTGTTTCTGCTGGTGGCCTTCACTGGAAGTTTTATCGCCGGTGTCGAATCCTCACGCGAACAGCTGATCAGCCAGTTGCGCTCCCATGCCCAGGACGCCGCCACCGCCCTTGGCCTGTCCATGACACCCCATGTGGACGATCCGGCGATGGTCGAACTGATGGTCAGCTCGATCTTCGACAGCGGCTATTTCGCCAACATCCGCGTGGTGCGCATCGCCGACAATCAGGTGCTGGTGGAGCGCAACGCGCCCGCTGGCCTGGAGACCGTGCCGGCCTGGTTCGTTCGACTGGTCGACCTCAAGCCCCAGGGCGGCGACGCCCTGATCATGCGCGGCTGGGAACAGGCCGCACGGGTCGAGGTCCTCAGCCACCCGCAGTTCGCCCTGGCCCGACTCTGGGACGGCGCGCTCGGCAGCCTGCTCTGGCTGCTGCTCTGTGGCCTGGTCAGCGCCCTGCTCGGCGGCTGGCTGCTGCGCACCCAGCTGCGCCCCCTGGACAGCATGGTGCAGCAGGCCCACGCCATCACCCGCCGTGAATTCATGACCCTGCCGCGGGTACCACGCACGCCGGAATTGAAACGGGTGGTGCTGGCCATGAACCAGATGGTGGAAAAACTCAAGACCCTGTTCGCCGAGGAAGCCGCGCGCAGCGAGAAACTGCGCGTGGAGGCCTATCAGGACAGCCTCACCGGCCTGGCCAACCGGCGCCTGTTCGAGATCCAGCTGAGCAACCTGCTGGCGGTCACCGAACAGAGCAGCGAGGGTTATCTGCTGCTGCTGCGGGTCAACGACCTGGCTGGCCTCAACCAGCGCCTCGGCGGCCAGCGCACCGACGCGCTGA
Organism: Pseudomonas sp.; assembly: GCA_035290985.1. Lineage (GTDB taxonomy): Bacteria > Pseudomonadota > Gammaproteobacteria > Pseudomonadales > Pseudomonadaceae > Aquipseudomonas. The sequence continues at coordinate 19,347 of DATDTH010000672.1, forward strand.
TCGGTGCCATAGGCGAACGCCTGCAGCGCCTGTTGCAACAGCGTGGCAATCCGGACTGGCTGGCGGCCCGCAGCCGCGGTGGCGAATTCAGCCTGCTGATGCCAGGCCTGCCCCGCGAAGACGCCGAACAACTGACGATCGAGTTGAGCGAGGGCCTGGAAAGCCTGGAACAGACCGGTGCCAGCGACTGCAAGCCCGTCGCGCACCTGGGCATCGC
>DATDTH010000673.1:0-3816 GCA_035290985.1 Pseudomonas sp.
CGTCGGCGAGAGCGGCAGTACGAATGTCGCCGCGCCGACGCCTGCGGTCCCGGCAGCCCCGGTGGCCGAAGCGCCTGTTGCCGAAAGCGCTGCCGCCACACCGCTGGCGGCGGGCGAAGGCTTGGTGCGACTGCAGTTCAGCGCCAATTGCTGGACCCAGGTCACCGACGCCACCGGCAAGGTGCTGTTCAGCGCGCTCAAGCGCAGCGGCGAAAGCCTGGAACTCAAGGGCAAGGCACCCTTGGAATTGCGCCTGGGGTTCGCCCGCGGCGCGCAAGTCAGCTACAACGGCCAAGCAGTGGATGTAGCACCTTTCACCACGGGCGAAACCGCCCGCCTGAAACTGGGGCAATGAAACATGCACGCTGAGTCTCCGATCAAACGTCGCGTCTCCCGCAAGATCTGGGTGGGCACGGTGCCGGTGGGCGGCGATGCGCCGATCGCCGTGCAGAGCATGACCAACACCGACACCAACGATGTCGCCGCGACCGTGGCCCAGATCAATCGCCTGGTCGATGCCGGCTGCGACATAGTGCGGGTGTCCGTGCCGGACATGGACGCCGCCGAGGCCTTCGGCAAGATCAAGCGCCTGGTGCAGGTGCCGCTGGTGGCCGATATCCATTTCGATCACCGCATCGCCCTGCGCGTGGCCTAACTGGGCGTCGACTGCCTGCGGATCAATCCGGGCAATATCGGTCGCGAAGACCGGGTCCGGGCCGTGGTCGATGCCGCCCGCGACCGAGGCATCCCGATCCGCATCGGGGTCAATGCCGGCTCGCTGGAAAAGGACCTGCAGAAGAAATACGGCGAACCGACCCCGCAAGCCCTGGTCGAGTCGGCCCTGCGCCATGTCGAACACCTCGATCGCCTGGATTTCCAGGACTTCAAGGTCAGCGTCAAGGCCTCCGATGTGTTCATGGCGGTCGCGGCCTACCGCCTGCTGGCCACCCAGATCGTCCAGCCGTTGCACCTGGGCATCACTGAGGCCGGCGGCCTGCGTTCCGGTACCGTCAAGTCCTCGGTCGGCCTGGGCATGCTGCTGGCCGAAGGCATCGGCGACACCATTCGCATCTCCCTGGCCGCCGACCCGGTCGAGGAAGTGAAGGTCGGGTACGACATCCTCAAGTCCTTGCGCCTGCGCTCGCGCGGCATCAACTTCATCGCCTGCCCGAGCTGCTCGCGGCAGAATTTCGATGTGGTCAAGACCATGAACGAGCTGGAAGGGCGCCTGGAAGACCTGCTGGTGCCGCTGGACGTGGCGGTGATCGGTTGCATCGTCAATGGCCCGGGCGAAGCCAAGGAGGCGCATATCGGCCTTACCGGCGGCTCCCCGGCCAACCTGATCTATATCGACGGCAAGCCGGCGCAAAAACTGAGCAACGACAACCTGGTGGACGAGCTGGAACAGCTGATTCGCCGCAAAGCGGCCGAAAAGGTCGAGGCCGACGCGGCGCTGATCGCTCGCGGCTGAGTGCGCCCGTGGCCAATTGCCCGGAGCTCTCGCGGCTCTAATAAAGAACTTTAAGGATTCTGTGTGAGCAAGTCTTTGCAAGCCATTCGTGGCATGAACGACATCCTGCCGGACCAGACGCCGCTGTGGCGTTATTTCGAAGGCACAGTGGCGAAGCTGCTGGACGGCTACGGCTACCGGCAGATCCGCATGCCAATAGTCGAGGCCACCGAGCTGTTCAAACGCTCGATTGGCGAGGTCACCGACATAGTCGAGAAGGAGATGTACACCTTCGACGACCGTAACGGCGACTCCCTGACCCTGCGCCCCGAAGGCACCGCCAGCTGCGTGCGCGCGGTGCTGGAGCACGGCATCAGCGGCGGCGGCCAGGTGCAGAAGCTCTGGTACCAGGGCCCGATGTTTCGCCACGAGCGGCCGCAGAAAGGCCGCTACCGGCAGTTCCACCAGATCGGCGTCGAGGTGTTCAACCTGGACGGGCCGGACATCGATGCCGAGCTGATCGTACTGACCTGGCGCCTCTGGGGCCTGCTGGGCCTGCGTGACGCGGTCAAGCTGGAACTCAACAGCCTGGGCACCAGCGAGGCGCGCGCGTCCTACCGCGAAGCCCTGGTGGAGTACCTGTCGGCGCGGCTCGACTTGCTGGACGAAGACAGCAAGCGCCGCTTGTCCACCAACCCGCTACGCATCCTCGACAGCAAGGTGCCGGAAACCCAGGCCCTGCTGGCGGATGCGCCCAAGCTGGCGGATCACCTGGACGCGGCGTCCGTGGCGCATTTCGACGGGCTCAAGGCGCGCCTGGATGCCGCCGGCATTCCCTATGTGATCAATCCCAAGCTGGTGCGCGGGCTGGATTACTATTGCAAGACCGTGTTCGAGTGGGTCACCGACCAGCTCGGCGCCCAGGGCACCGTCTGCGCCGGCGGCCGTTACGACGGCCTGGTCGAGCAGATGGGCGGCAAGCCGACCGCGGGTGTCGGTTTCGCCATGGGCATCGAACGCCTGGTGCTGTTGCTCGAAAGCCTGGCCCTGGTGCCGGCCGAGCTGGCCCGGCAGGTCGATGTGTATTTCTGCGCCTTCGGCGAGCCGGCCGAACTGGCCGCCCTGGGCCTGGCCGAGGGCCTGCGCGATGGCTTGCCGGGGCTGCGGCTGCAGGTCAATGCCGGCGCCGGGAGTTTCAAGAGCCAGTTGAAGAAGGCCGACAAGAGCGGGGCGCTGTTCGCCCTGGTCCTGGGCGAGGACGAACTGGCGCAGCGCGTGATAGGTTTCAAACCCCTGCGTGGTCAGGGCGAACAGCAAAACATTGCCTGGGATGCGCTGCCCGCGCATCTGGCAGCCAGCCTGAATCAGGCTTGAGTATCTAATAGGAGTATTGGGGTGTCGCGTACCGAAGAAGAAGAGCTGGCGGTAATCAAGGACTGGTGGCAGAGCAACGGCGTCCCCCTGTTGACCGGCGGCGCCCTGGCGCTGGCGCTGGTGTTCGGCTGGCAGGCCTGGCAGAACTACCAGGCCAAGCAGGCGCAGAGCGCCTCCCTGGTCTATCAGCAACTGCTGGAAACCACCCTGGTCGCCGATGGCAAGCCCGACGCCGGCAAGGTGGCCGAACTGGCCGGCACGCTCAAACGTGATTTCGGCGGGACCCACTATGCCCAGTACGGCAGCCTGTTCGTCGCCAAGGTGGCGGTCGAGGCCGGCAAGCTGGACGATGCCGCGGCCGAGCTGAAAAGCGTGCTGGACAAGCCCGTCGATGCCACCCTGGGCGAGCTGGCGCGTCAGCGTCTGGCCCGGGTCCTGGCGGCGCAGAGCAAGGCCGAAGACGCCTTGAAGCTGCTGGAAGGCGACGCCGACAAGGCCTACCAGGCCAGTCGCGAAGAACTCCGGGGTGACCTGCTGGTGAAGCTCGGTCGTGCCGATGAGGCCCATGCCGCCTACCAGAAAGCCAAGGCGGCCTTGTCGGATGAAGCCGCCGTGGGCGGTCTGCAACTCAAGCTCGACGATCTGGCCAAAGGGGATGCATGACGTGATGCGCTGGAAATATGCCGCAGTGCTGGCCCTGACCGTTCTGGTCGCGGGTTGCAGCAGCAACAGCAAGAAGGACTTGCCACCCGCCGAGTTGCCCGACTTCACCGAAGAAGTGCAACTGAAAAAGGAGTGGAGCCGTTCGATCGGCGAGGGTCAGGGCGACTCGTTCAATATGCTGGTCCCGGCGGTGGACGGCGATCATATCTTCGCGGCTGACGTGGAAGGCCTGGTCGTGGCCCTCGATCGCATGAGCGGCGATGTGCTGTGGAAGCAGGACCTCGACCTGCCGGTTTCCGGCGCGGTCGGCGCCGGTTATGGCCTGGTGC
>DATDTH010000674.1:0-3253 GCA_035290985.1 Pseudomonas sp.
GGTCGATCTGCGGGCCGAGCGGGCCCAGGGCTGCCTGGCGGTGCATGCCGTGCATGAGGAAGCCGCAGGGCTGGACGAGGCGGCGCAGGCCGCCCTGGCCGACAACCTGCGCCAGCTGGCCGACTGGCTGGGATTGGTGGACATTCGCATCGCCTGCCCCTCGCGGGTCGCCCAGCGCCTGCGCGTCCTGCTTGGCTAGGGCGCCAGGCTTAGCCGGGCATGCTCGACTTCTCGAAAGCTAAAGGCGGAGCCTCACCTTGCGTAGGGCTGACGTGACGGCTGTCACGCAATGGCAATTTGCCGGTGTTTGAATAGCGGCTTTCCACCCGCCGGGAGTTTGCCAATGTCCACCGCCAGCGCTCTCGTGCGCTTGCTCAAACCGGTCACGCCGCTGGCGCCGGGCATGAGCATCGCGGATGTCGCAGACCGTTTGCTGACCCCGGAGCACAAAGCCTTCCTGTCCCTGCCCATAGTCGATGCCGCCGGCGTGCCGCTGGGCCTGGTCAGCCGCAGCTCCTTGCAGGATATCTTCATGCAGCGCTTCGGCCGCGATCTGCGCGGACGCCACCCGGTGCAGGAGGTGATGAACCCGGCTCCGCTGATCGTCAGTCTGGAGACCAGCCTGGAAGAGGCGGCCAGGCAGATCACCGGGCAGTTGCAATACCCGATCACCGAGGACTTTATCCTGGTCGACGGTCAGGGCTTGTACCGCGGCCTGGGCACTGTGCTCGACCTGCTCAAGGCCATGGAGGCACGCATCGCCCAGCGCAACCGGATATTGCGCAAGGCCCTGGTGGATCTGAAGGAGTCCCAGACCCAACTGGTGCAGTCGGAGAAGATGGCCTCGCTCGGGCAGATGGTCGCCGGCGTCGCCAATGAGCTGAACACGCCCCTGGGTTATGTGAAAAACAACGTGCAACTGCTGCGCGAACTGAGCGCCCCATTGTTTCAGTTGGCCGAAGCCCAGGCCGCGTTGGCCGACTGCCTGGCCGACCCCGAGTGTGCCGAGGCGCACCTGGCCCTGGCCCTGGCTGCTGCAGCCCGCGCCCGGGAAAGCGCCGCCCCCGAGTTGCTCGCCGAGGATCTGACGCAGCTGTTCAGCGACACCCTTTATGGGCTGGAACAGATCGCCGAACTGGTGGTTGGGCTCAAGGATTTCGCCCGCCTCGACCGCGCCATGAGCGAGGAGGTGGATATCAACGAGTGCATCCGCAGCGCGCTGGTGATCGCGCGCAACGCCATCAAGGACAAGGCCGAAATCATCCTGCTGCTGAGTGAATTGCCGCGCATTCCCTGTGCGCCTTCGCAGATCAACCAGGTGCTGCTCAACCTGCTGAACAACGCCGCCCAGGCCATCGAGGGCTTCGGCCAGATAGTGCTGAAAACCTGGGCGGAGGACGGCGCGGTATTCATCTCGCTGCAGGATTCCGGGCGCGGGATGCCGGCCGCTGTGTTGGCGCGGATCTTCGATCCGTTTTTCACCACCAAGCCAGTCGGCCAGGGCACGGGCCTGGGCCTGTCGATCAGCTACAAGATCATCCAGGATCACGGTGGGCAGATTCGCGTCGCTTCCGAGCCGGGGCGCGGTACGCGCTTTCTGATCCGCCTGCCGCGCCCCCAGGCGTCTGCGCAGGCCCCCGCACTGCAACGGAGCGCCTGAGATGAGCACCGCCATTCGCATCCTGTTCGTCGACGACGAAGAACGCATTCTGCGCAGCCTGGCCCTGCAGTTTCGCCGGCAGTACGACGTGCTCACCGAGAGCGATCCGCGCCGCGCCCTTGAGCGCCTGAAAAGCGAGCCGGTGCATATCATCGTCAGCGACCAGCGCATGCCGCAGATGAGCGGAGCCGAGTTGCTCGCCCAAGCCCGCGAGATCGCTCCCGATACCCTGCGCATTCTGCTCACGGGCTATTCGGATCTGGACGCCGCGGTGGCGGCCTTGAACGACGGCGGCATCTTCCGCTACCTGACCAAACCCTGGGATCAGCAGGAAATGGTCTTCACCTTGCGTCAGGCGGCGGAAATCGCCGCGCGCCAGGTGCAAGCGTCGGCACCGGGCATGCCGACGACACTCGGCAATCAACGCGCGCCACTCACTGTGCTGCTGCTGGACAACGACGCGCAGACCCTCGGCGTGGTGGCCGAGTTCTGCGTCGGCGGCGGTCATCGCCTGCTGCGCGTGGGCTCGTTGAGCGAAGCGGCGGCGGTGTTGAATGATCAGACGGTGGATATGCTGGTCAGCGACCTGCAACTGGCCGGCGAAGATGCCGCGCCTTTGCTGAAAAGCCTGGCCCAGGCCCATCCGCGTTTGCTCAGCCTGGTGGTCACGCCGTTCTGCGATACCCAGGCGCTGCTCAAATTGATCAACGAGGCGCAAATCTTCCGCTACCTGCCCAAACCGATTCGCCGCGGCCTGTTCGACAAAGGCCTGCTGGCCGCCGCCGAGCAAGCCTATGCCTGGCGCTCGCAACCAGCACGGGTGGTCACGCGCCTGGCTCAGGCGCCCCGCGAAGCGCGCGAGCAGGAGAAAGTGGGGAGTTGGCTGGGCATGCTCGGGCGCTTGCGCGAGCGGCTGTCGGCGTAGAGGGTGTCTTATGCCGCCCTACGAAAAGCGCTTCGGTGCGCTTCGTAGGCTGGCGTAGAGCCGTTGTATGGCGAAACCTAGCGCTCTTAGCGGCGCACCTGTTTCAGCGTCTCGGCGATCAGGAAGGCCAGTTCCAGGGACTGGTCGGCATTCATGCGCGGGTCGCAGTGGGTGTGGTAGCGGTCCGACAGGCCGTCCTCGGTGATCGGCCGCGCGCCGCCGATGCACTCGGTGACGTTCTGTCCGGTCATCTCGATATGGATGCCGCCGGCGTAGCTGCCCTCGGCCTGGTGTACGGCGAAGAACTGCTTCACTTCGGCCAGGATCTGCGCGAAATCCCGGGTCTTGTAGCCGCTGCTGGCCTTGATGGTGTTGCCGTGCATGGGGTCGGAACTCCACAGCACCTGGCGGCCTTCACGCTGCACTGTCTGGATCAGCCGCGGCAGGCCGGCTTCGACCTTGTCCGCGCCCATGCGCACGATCAGGTTCAGGCGGCCCGGGTCATTGTCCGGGTTGAGGATGTCGATCAGGCGGATCAGCTCTTCACTGTCCATGCTCGGCCCGACTTTCACCCCGATCGGGTTGCCGACGCCGCGCATGAACTCCACATGGGCGCCGTCCAGTTGACGGGTACGGTCGCCGATCCAGAGCATGTGCGCCGAGCAATC
>DATDTH010000675.1:0-13251 GCA_035290985.1 Pseudomonas sp.
GACGGTCGGCCTTTGCGCCGATCGCCGGGCGCCGGCTGGCCGCCCGCCACAACCCCTCCGCCTGACTTCGACGGGAGATCCGTATGACTTACAACTGGGACTGGGGCGTGTTCTTCAAGTCCACCGGCATCGGCCACGAAATCTACCTGGACTGGTTCGTCACCGGCCTGGGCTGGACCATCGCGGTTGCCGGTGCGGCCTGGATCATCGCCCTGCTGCTGGGCGCACTGCTCGGCGTGCTGCGCACCGTACCGAATCGCTGGATCGCCGGCTTCGCCGCGACCTATGTCGAGCTGTTTCGCAACGTGCCGCTGCTGGTGCAACTCTTCCTCTGGTATTTCCTGGTGCCGGACCTGCTGCCCGAGCCCCTGGAAATGTGGTTCAAGCAGGACCTGAACCCGGCCACCTCGGCCTACCTGAGCGTGGTGGTATGCCTGGGCCTGTTCACCGCGGCGCGGGTCTGCGAGCAGGTGCGCACCGGCATCGAGGCGCTGCCCAAGGGTCAGCTGGCCGCCGCCCGGGCGTTGGGGTTCCGCCTGCCCCAGGTGTACAGCAACGTGCTGCTGCCCCAGGCCTTTCGCATCGTGATCCCGCCGCTGACCTCGGAGTTTCTCAATATCTTCAAGAACTCCTCGGTGGCCTCGCTGATCGGTCTGATGGAGCTGCTGGCCCAGACCAAGCAAACTGCCGAGTTCTCCGCCAACCTGTTCGAGGCCTTCACCCTGGCCACGCTGATCTACTTCACCCTGAACATGGGGCTGATGATGCTGATGCGCGCGGTCGAGAAGAAGGTCGCGGTACCCGGCCTGATCACGGGGGCTAAATAATGGACTTCAGTGCAATTATCCCTGCCCTGCCGGGGCTCTGGGGCGGCCTGCTGATGACCTTCCAGCTGCTGGTGCTGGGCGTGCTCGGCGGCGTGTTGCTGGGCACCCTGCTGGCGCTGATGCGCCTGTCCCACAACCGCAAGCTGGCGCTGGTAGCGACCCTCTACGTCAACTATTTCCGCTCCATTCCGCTGCTGCTAGTCATCACCTGGTTCTACTTCGCCGTGCCCTTCGTGCTGCGTTGGATCACAGGCGAAGACACCCCGGTGGGCGCCTTCACCTCCTGCCTGGTGGCCTTCATGCTGTTCGAGGCGGCGTATTTTTCGGAGATCGTGCGCGCCGGCATCCAGTCCCTGCCCAAGGGCCAGATGGCCGCGGGCCTGGCCATGGGCATGGGCTACGGCCAGGTGATGCGCTACATCATCCTGCCCCAGGCCTTTCGCAAGATGACCCCGCTGCTGCTGCAGCAAAGCATCATCCTGTTCCAGGACACCTCGCTGGTCTACACGGTCGGGCTGATGGATTTTCTCAACGCCGCCCGTTCCCGTGGGGACATCACGGGTCAGTCCCACGAGTTCCTGATCTTCGCCGGTCTGGTGTATTTCACGCTCAGCTTCGCCGCCTCGCGGGTGGTGAAACGTCTGCAATTGAGGTTTGCCCTATGATTTCGATCCAGAACGTCAGCAAGTGGTACGGGGACTTCCAGGTTCTCACCGACTGCACCACCCAGGTCAACAAGGGTGAGGTGGTGGTGGTCTGCGGCCCCTCGGGCTCGGGCAAATCCACCCTGATCAAATGCGTCAACGCCCTCGAGCCTTTCCAGCAAGGCGATGTGGTGGTCGACGGCACCTCGATCGCCAACCCCAAGACCGACCTGCCGAAACTGCGCTCGCGGGTCGGCATGGTGTTCCAGCACTTCGAGTTGTTCCCGCACCTGTCGATCACCGAGAACCTGACCATCGCCCAGCTCAAGGTGCTCGGCCGCAGCAAGGACGAGGCCATGGAAAAGGGCCTGGCCCTGCTCGACCGGGTCGGCCTCAAGGCTCATGCCCACAAGCACCCCGGCCAGCTATCCGGTGGCCAGCAGCAGCGCGTGGCGATCGCCCGGGCCCTGGCCATGGACCCGATCGTCATGCTGTTCGACGAACCGACCTCGGCCCTGGACCCGGAGATGGTCAACGAGGTACTGGACGTGATGGTGCAGTTGGCCCAGGAAGGCATGACCATGATGTGCGTGACCCACGAGATGGGTTTTGCCCGCAAGGTCGCCAACCGGGTGATCTTCATGGACGCCGGGCAAATCGTCGAAGACTGTCCCAAGGAGACCTTCTTCGGTGACGTCTCGGCCCGTTCGGAACGCGCCCAGCAGTTCCTGGCGAAGATCCTGCAACACTGAGGTCGGCCCCGCCACGGCCGTGGCGCCGTGGCGGGGGCGCCCTCTAGAGCATTTTCGCCTTACCTTTGCGCGTCTTGCGGTTCGGCGAGCAAGCCCAGCATTTCGCGGGTTTCACCCGCCCAGAGCGCGCCGCCCCGCGCCTCACCTGCAGGCTTCGCCAAAGCGCTTTTCGTAGGGTGGCGTTAGCCGCGCAGAAAGCCGCTCCGACAAACCACGCCGCGGCCACCGCGCGGCGTAACCCACGCGGACGGACGCTCAGATGCAGACGGGTTTTTCGTGAAAATGCTCTAGATACCCCGGCCGCACGTACCCGGTACATACCCCCTCCTCCAGCCAGGCTGGCCGCCCAGGAGCTAGTGTGATGCAATGCGCCTCCACGCGACCTCGCGCCATCCCGTCCTCGCTGACCGTGAAGCCCCGCCTGATTCGCCACCTGCTGCTGCCGATCCTGCTCATCGTCCTGATGCTCGGCCTGGGTTACCTCGGCTATCGGGTCAGTGAACGACTCGGCATCGATGCCCTGAGCGCCAGTGGCGAACGCCAGCTGGAGCTGCACGCCCGGGCCGTGGAAAGCGAAATCGACAAGTACACCTACCTGCCCAGTCTGCTTGAGTTGCAGGCCGAGGTCATCGGTCTGCTCGAGGCGCCGAACCCGGCCCTGCGCCGCCGGGTCAACGCTCACCTGGAAGGCCTCAACCAGCGCAGCGGCAGCCGCGTCACCTATGTGCTGGACACCCAGGGCCGGGTCCAGGCCACCAGCAACTGGCGCGACGCCGACAGTTTCCTCGGCGAGGACCTGGCCTTCCGCGCCTATTTCCAGGAGGCCGTGCAGGGACGCCAGGGCCGCTTCTACGGCATCGGCAGCACCCGGGGCGAAGCGGGCTACTACCTGGCCCACGGGCTGAAGTCGGCCGGGCGCATAGTCGGCGTGGCCGTGGTCAAGATCCGCCTCGACGCCCTGGAAGAGCGCTGGGCGCGGGCGCGCCTGGAAGCCTTCGTCAGCGATGAGAACGGCATCGTCATCCTCTCCAGCGATCCGACGCGGCGGCTCAAATCGGTGCGCCCGCTGACCGCCGCCAGCCGCGAACGGCTGGCCCGCAGCCTGCAGTACTACTGGTCTGAGCTGAACGAACTGCAACCCTTGTCGCGCCAGCCGCTAGCCCCCGGGGTCGAGCAGCTGGACTTCGCCAGCACGCCCCGACCCGGCCAGGCACCCCGCGTGCTCAGCTACCTGGCCCAGACCCGGCGCCTGGACAACAGCGCCTGGGACTTCACCCTGCTCACGCCCCTGAGCGACCTGCGCCGCCAGGCCATGACCCATGGCCTGCTCGCCGGCGCGGCGTTTGCCCTGCTGAGCATCCTGCTGGTCGCCTGGAACGAGCGGCGCAAGGTCCTGGCCACGCGTCTGGCCGCCCGCGAGGCGCTGCAGCAGGCCAACGACGAACTGGAGCGGCGGATTGCCGAACGCACCGCCGACCTGCAGGCCAGCAACAGCCGCCTGACCGCGGAGATCCACGAGCGCAGCCAGGCCGAGAAGACCCTGCGCCGGGCCCAGGACGAGCTGGTCCAGGCCGGCAAGCTGGCGGTGATCGGGCAGATGTCCACCAGCATCGCCCATGAGCTGAACCAGCCCCTGGCCGCCCTGCGCACCCTGTCCGGCAATACCATTCGCTTCCTCCAACGCGGCGCCCTGGACACCGCCAGCAGCAACCTGCTGACCATCAACGACCTGGTCGACCGCATGGGCCGCATCACCGGCAGCCTGCGCGCCTTCGCCCGGCGCTCCGACGACCGCGGCCAGGCGTCCCTAGGCCAGGCGGTGGACGCCGCCCTGACGCTGCTGCAGACCCGCCTGGAGCAGACCCCGGTGCGACTGCACCGCGACTTCGACGAGGTGGATCTGGCCATCGACCAGACCCGCCTGGAGCAGATCCTGATCAACCTGATCGTCAACGCCCTGGATGCCCTGGCCGGCCAGGCCGACCGCCAGCTCTGGCTGCACGGCCGGCCCGAGGGCGCCAACGCAGGGTACCGCCTGCAGGTGCGGGACAACGGCCCGGGCATCGCGCCGGACGCCCGGGTCCACCTGTTCGAACCCTTCTTCACCACCAAGACCGGCGAGCACGGCCTGGGCCTCGGCCTGACCCTGTCCGCCAGCCTGGCCGCCGCGGCCGGCGGTACACTGAACGTTCTGCACCCGGACGAGGGCGGCACCGCCTTCGAGCTGAATTTGCCGCTGCGCGCTCCATCGCCACGAGTCCCCGCCCATGAATGAAAGCCTCAGCGTACTGATAGTCGAAGACGACCCCCATGTGCTGCTCGGCTGCCAGCAAGCCCTGGCCCTGGACGATATCGCCAGCGAAGGCGTGGCCAGCGCCGAGGAGGCCCTGCTGCGGGTCGGCGAGGATTTCGCCGGCATCATCATCAGCGATATCCGCCTGCCGGGCATGGACGGCGAGACCCTGCTGGCCACGCTCAAGGCCCGCGACCGCAGCCTACCGGTGGTGCTGATCACCGGCCATGGCGACATCGCCATGGCGGTGCGGGCCATGCAGAACGGCGCCTACGATTTCATGGAAAAGCCCTTCTCCCCCGAGCGCCTGGTCGAGGTCACCCGCCGCGCCCTGGAGCAGCGCGCCCTGGCCCGGGAAGTCACGGCCCTGCGCCGCCAATTGCACGGACGCCAGTCCCTGGAGCAGCGGATCATCGGCCGCTCGCCGGCCATGCAGCAGCTGCGCGAGCTGATCGCCAATGTCGCCGACACCTCGGCCAATGTGCTGATCGAGGGTGAGACCGGCACCGGCAAGGAACTGATCGCCCGCTCGCTGCACGATTTCAGCCGGCGCCAGCCCCAGCAGTTCGTCGCCCTCAATTGCGGCGGCATGCCGGAGAATCTGTTCGAAAGCGAGATTTTCGGCCACGAGGCCCATGCCTTCACCGGCGCCGGCAAGCGGCGGATCGGCAAGATCGAGCACGCCAATGGCGGCACCCTGTTTCTCGACGAGGTCGAGAGCATGCCAATCACCCTGCAGATCAAGCTGCTGCGGGTGCTGAAGGAACGCACCCTGGAGCGCCTGGGCTCGAACCAGTCGGTGGCCGTCGATTGCCGGGTGATAGCCGCCACCAAGGCCGACCTCAAGGCCCTGGGCCAAGCCAACCAGTTTCGCAGCGACCTGTATTACCGGCTCAACGTGGTGACCCTGGAGCTGCCGCCCCTGCGCGAACGGCGCGAGGACATCCTGCTGCTGTTCGAACACTTCCTGCAGCAGTCGTCCCTGCGTTTCGACCGCGAGGTGCCGGCCCTGGACGGCCAGACCCTGTCACGCTTGCTGGCCCACGACTGGCCGGGCAACGTGCGCGAGCTGCGCAACGTGGCCGAGCGTTTCGCCCTCGGCCTGCCGGTGTTCAAGGCCAGCAGCCTGGCGCCCGACAGCACGGGACCGGGCTTTGCCGAAGCGGTGGAGGCCTTCGAGAAACACCTGCTGCTCGAGGCCCTGGAGCGCAACGCCGGCAACCTGTCCCAGGCCAGCCTGGCCCTGGGCCTGGCCAAGACCACCCTGTTCGATAAGGTGAAGAAATACGGCCTGCGCCTGCCCAGCGAGTCCTGATGCCAGGGCTTTTCGTAGAGACCGTCTTGCGGCTCGGCGAACAAGGAGCAGTTTACGTAGATAAGCCTTGGCGCGATCCGGGGCAGCGCGTTTCGCCGAAGCGCTGCGGTGCGCTTTTCGTAGGAGGTCGGCACCCGCCGCAATGCCTTTTTCGTAGGGCGGGTTAGCCGCGCAGATAACCGGACAAGCAAACCACGCCGCGGCTGCCGCGCGGCGTAACCCGCCAGGCGGAGTCAAACCCCCACCCATTTGGCGGACGGATTTTTTCGTGAAAATGGCCATGCCCCTGGCCCAGAACCCTGTTTCGTCATACCCGCGAAGGCGACGCCCTTGAGCCGATTTTTTGTTGTTGCCTCTGGACGCCTGGCATGGCTCGGCTAGCGTATTGAGTTCGAATAAGGGAGGTTTGAATATGAACGGCAGTAACCACAATTTTCGGTTGGCCTGTGCATTCGGGCTGCTCACTTCGCTGGCGCCGTCGGCCTTCGCCGAAGGTCCGCACTGGGCTTACAAGGGACATGGCGATCCGGCCCACTGGGCCGAGCTGAGCCCCGACTTCGCCACCTGCCAACTGGGCAAGATCCAGTCGCCGATCGATATCACCGGCGCCGTGAAAGGTACGCTGCAGCCGATCGCGTTCCATTACCAGGACAGCCCCGTCAGCCTGTGGAACAACGGCCATACCCTGCAGGTCAATCCGGCGTCGGGCAACTACATCGAAGTCGCCGGCACCCGCTACGACCTGCTGCAGTTCCACTTCCACACCCCGTCCGAGGAAAAGATCGAGGGGCGTACCTTCAGCATGGTCGCGCACCTGGTGCACAAGAATGCGGCCGGCCAGTTGGCGGTGGTCGCCGTGCTGCTGGAAGAAGGCGAAACGGACAACGCTTTCCTCACCCCCTTTTGGAGCCAGCTGCCCAGCACGCCATCCGAACCCAAGGTACTGGACAGTCAGCCGCTGAACCCGGCGCACCTGCTGCCCGCGCAACAGCAGTACTACAGCTACCAGGGCTCGCTGACCACGCCGCCCTGCAGCGAAGGCGTGGCCTGGCTGGTACTCAAGCAGCCGGTGACCATCTCCCGGCAGCAGCATGCCGCCTTCCAGGCGCTGTTTCCCGCCAACGCCCGGCCCACGCAGCCCCTCAACGGCCGCGTCATCTATCAGTGACCCGGCCAGCCCTTCAAGGCTTTCAGCAGGTGCAGGGCATTGGCCAGGGCCGCGCCGTAGAGGGTGTTGTCAAAGATGCACCAGGTATCGCCCGCGGACTCGGTCTTCAACCGCTGGGCCAGTTGCTGCAGGTAGGCTGCCGAATAGGAGGACTGGTAGATCTTCGGTGAGCCATGCAGGCGGTAATACACCAGGCCGGACCAACCGCCTGACTGGCCATCGGTGAGGGCCCGCGGCGGGTCGGCCGCGACCCGGGCCACGCGCTGCTCGGCCAGCAGCCGCTCCACCGTCGGTTCGAACCAGCTGGGGTGCCGGGGCTCGAGGGCTACCGCCCCGGCATGCCGCGCCCGCAGGGCCGATAAAAAGGACTCGGCGACCCGGCTGTCGAAGACCAGGGATGGCGGCAGCTGGATCAGCAGGCAGCCCAGGCGTTCACCCAGGCCCGCTACCTGGACCAGGAACTCGTCCAGCAACACCTCGCAGCCCTGCAAGCGCTGCTGGTGGCTGATGCTCTGGGGCAGCTTGATCGAGAAACGGAAGGCGGCGGGCACGCTGGCGGCCCACTTGGCGTAGGTGGTCGCCTGATGGGGTCGGTAAAAGGAGGAATCGATCTCCACCGCGGACAATACCGTGGCGTAACGCTGCAGGTGACTGCCGGCGCGCGGAAAATGCGGCCACTGGCTACGGGGCAGGCTCCAGCCCGCACAGCCAAGACGCAGGCTCATGCTGGCAGCACCCACGCGCAGCGACTCGCCTTGACCGAGTCAAGGCGGCCTGTCCGAGGCTCAAGCGTGCTGTGCATCCCTGGTCTCCCCGCGCGACCATCGCACACTTAGGAGAAGCTCCCGGGGATAAAAGTTCGGTCTGATGCCCGCCCGTGGAGCCAGACTCCGCCTGGGGTTGCGGGAACGAATTCATTGGCCCGCAAGCACCCATCCGCCACCGCGCGCACCCCAGGGGCCGCTGCGTTCGACGATTAAGCATCACGTTGATAAAGCACCCCTACGAAAACCAGCCTGCACCCTACGCAACCCAGGGTCCGCTTTGGCGGGTTACGCCGCGCGGCAGGTGCGGCGTGGTTTGTTGGGTCGGTTTTTCGCGCGGCTAACCCGCCCTACGAAAAAGCAGCTACCCCGCGAATGTAGGGGCGAATTGATTCGCCAGGCGGGCCCTAGGCCAATAAATTGGCCCCTACAAAGACATCCGGTCGCCCGAAGCTCTCGCCGCGAAGCGCTTGCTCACCGAGCCTCAAGACGGAATCGACAGGCCTTTATCAACCCTGCTGGGCGTCCCGCAAGGTGGCATAGGCCGGCGCGGCATAGACGCCTATATCCACGCACAGGTCCAGCACCCGCTGCAGGTCGTTGCCGTAGACCAGCACGGCCTGCAGTTCGTCATCCAGCGGCTCGCTGAAATCCAGCAGTACATAGCCGCCCTGCTCCGGGCTCATGCTGCCGAGCTGCACCTGGATGCGGTTCAGGGCCGTCAGCGCCTCGGTCTTGAGCAATTGCTTGGGTTTGATATTGAACGGCACATCCTTGCCGAACGAATCGACGATCTGCTGGAACAGGGCCGCGTAGCTGTCCGCCTGGAACAGCACCGTCTCGGGCAGGCTGCCCACCACCACCCATTCGCCCAGGGGAATCGGGTAAGTATCGTCGTAGTTGATGTCCGGGTTGGCCAGCAGGAAAGCCTGGGGATCGGCATAGGCCTGGGCCGCCTCATCGGCGACCCGCTCAACCTCCTCCCCGGTCATGCAGCCCGCGCTTATTTTGCTGATCAGTTCGACGAGCTGGTTTTTCATGACAAAGGGTCCAGATGGCAGGTGGCGATGGGGGCGCACAGCATAGCTCGAAATGCCGCGGTTCCGCCCACGCCGTCATGCCTGGCGGGCTGTGTCAGGGGCGTTTAGCAGGTCGTTGAACAATGTAGGCGAGGCAGGTCGTTCTTCAACAGCCGGTTAGCCGCAGCGCGCGTCGGTGACCATACCGTCATCATCCACGTGCAAGTTCAGGCGTTCGGCATTGAACTCCAGGGTGGTCGCCTCGCCGGCGCGCAGCACCCGCACCTCTTTGGCCCCGGCATGCTTGCGCGCCGCCTCCTCGAGTTCCTCGCTCAGGCTCTCGCCCAGGGCGAACTGGGCAGGCCCCGCCTTGCAGAGTTCGGAGTCGAGGGCGACCTGTGCGTCCTGGGGTCCAGCAGCCGAGCAGCCGGCCAGGGCGAGCAGCGCGCAGGTCAGGATAAAACTACGGTTCATAAGGATGTCCTTATCGTCTCGATGATGGCTTGGAGTAAGAGGAAAACCGTCCAGCGCGGCAGCCATGCAGGCTGTTCGGATCCACGAAAGGCTATCCGCCCGCCCCTCGATACGCAAAGGAAAAAACGTCCAGCCGAGTCGAACCACGGTCCACTGGCATGGAACGGGAACCGGCCAATCGCAGCGGACTCACAGACAATGCGGGGCGCCCACCCGATGGAGCCCCATCACGACGACCCATACCAAGGAGAATAAACATGGCTCGATATATCGGCCCACTGACCTGGGCTTATGCGATCTTGATCGGCGGGGTATTGCTGATCACCCCCGAAGGCATAGACCCCATCGTCTTCAGGGTGGCGGGGGCGGTTTCGATTGCGCTGGGTGTCGCCGGCTTTATCGGCGGCAAACAGAAAGTCCGCGTTTGAGGCCAGCACGACAGGGCACGGTTCAGCCTGTGGCCGTATGAATCGCGCCCTCTTTCCCTAGCGCATGCCCTGCACCGCGCGCACCGGCAGACCCGGGCTCTTGTCCGCAAGGCCGCGCTCCGCCGCCTCCTCGACGTACTCCTTGAGCCAGCGCAACACGTCCACCGCCTCCCAGCGCAACGGATCGTACAGGGCATAAATCAGGCCCTGGTAACCCACCACATCGAGGGGCCGGTGATAGCCCGCGCGCTGGAACAGGGCCTCTATTTCGGCGAAACAGGTATTGAAATGCACCCGATTGAAGGGCGTCTTGCCCTCAGTGACCAGGCCATCGAGGCGCAGTTCGGCAATCGCCTCACGCACCTGATCGAGGGACATGCGGTTCACTGTGTATTTCAACTGCTCGACGTTGAGCATGATGTGGCTCCTTGCGTTTTCTCGAGAGCATGGACGGGGATTACGAAGGTTGTATGACCGCCGCCCTGCAGGTCCCTTTAACGAGTGCATGGCCACGGCATCTCGACCCGCACCCGCCCACACACTGTATTCATATACAGTATCCATAAACACAGATTCTGGCAACCCGGCGCGGTCGAACGGTAAGCGAATCACCGCGGGACAAATCACAGTGGGCCAGGAAATATTCGGGGCTCGTCAAAGCCCGCGCCTGTCTCGAGCAGGGGCTCACTCGGGCATGGGATCGTCCGGCCGGGGCGCTGCGGGCACGGGTGGAGGACCGCTGGGACCGACCGGCGGCATGGGCCGAGGTGGCTCATGCCGGGGGGCCGGGGGAACGGGCCATTGCGGTTCGGGCGAATCGGGAAGTGGCAGGGACATACGCAATCTCCTGGGTTATGGCACAGGCGGGGAGCGACCATGCCCGCGCAGCCTTTGCATCGAAAATACCTGCCGCGCCGACTAAACACCGCCGGATCAGCCGTCCAGCTGATCCGGCTGACGGGGGTAAGTGCGCTCCTCCACGGCATGGCCGTCCGGGTCATGGATGACCAGGGTGGCGGTCCTGTCTTTGAGGAAATCCGCGGCGAGTCGCAGGATCTCGGCCTGACTGGTCGCGGTTTTCGAGGCCCGGGTTGCGCCCTGTTTGCGCAGTTCCCAACCTCGCTCGGTTCTGGTGATCCGGTAGATGCTCATGGCGGTGTCCTGTCGTTCAGCGCTTGCCACCCAGGCGTTTGCGCATCTGCGCGGCGATGCTTTGCCGGACAGCCGGCAGGCCGGCCCAGGGGTCGTCCTCGCCCAGCCCCTCCAACCGCTGCGGCAAGTTGCGAATATGCCAGGTGTCGGCGCCCTTGAGTTCCCGCAGTTCGTCCCGGTGAATCGGCACCGATACCGGCAAGCCGGGCCGGGCCCGAGCCGAATAGGCCGTGACGGTACTGGCCCCCCGGACATTGCGCAGGTAGTCGATGAAGATCTTGCCGATGCGATTCCTCGGGCCTGATACCGCGGTGAAGCGCTCGGGCAGCACGGCGGCCATGTGCTGGCTGATCGCCTGGCTGAAGGCCTTGACCCTGTCCCAGCCCTGGCGACGGCTCAGCGGCACCACCACATGGATGCCCTTGCCGCCGCTGGTCTTGAGGAAGGCGACCAGGCCGAGCTCATCGAGCAGGGTCAGGGTCAGTTGGGTCGCCTCGATCATGAAGTTCCAGGGCAACGCGGGATCGGGGTCGAGGTCGAGTACGAAACGATCAGGCTTTTCCAGGTGCGGCACGATGGCATTCCAGCTGTGCAACTCGAGGGTACCCATCTGCGCCGCACCCACCAGCGCCTGGGGGCTGTCGATGACCATCAGGGCCGCGTGTCCGGGGTCGAAGCGGCGATCGAGCTGGGTCATGTAGGGCATTTCCAGCCTGCCCGCGTGTTTCTGGAAGAACAGTTCACCGCCAAGGCCGTCGGGACCACGGACCAGGGAGACCGGACGGTGCTTCAGCCAGGGCAGCGCCCAAGGCGCGATCTGCGCGTAATACTCGGCCAGTTCCCCTTTGCTGATGCCCGTGCTGGGGTCGATGACCCGGTCCGGGTGGGTGATCCTTATTTGCCCTGTAACCGCAGCCTTCGGAGCCTCACGGGCGACCTCGGCAGTGCCCGGCGCAGGCTGGGGCCGTTCATAGCGGATGGCCTGCGCGGGCTTGTCGGCGCGCAGCCCGTGGAAGACCGCGTGACGCACCAAGCCGGCGTCGGTCATTTCGGCATAGGCCACCTCGCCGACCAGTTCGGGCCTGAGCCAGTGCACCCCCTTGGCGTCGAAACCACTGGGCGGATTGACCACGGCAGGGCGTTGGCTGCCCAGGGACTTGAGCCGCTCATGCAGAGTCCGCAGGCTCTGTTCGCTGAAGCCGGTGCCGACCTTGCCGGCATAACGCAACTCGCCATTGTCCGGATCATGCAGACCGAGCAGCAGCGCGCCCAGGACACTGCGCGTGCCCTGGGGATCGGTGAAGCCGACTATGACGAATTCCTGGCGGTGCTTGCACTTGAGCTTGATCCAGTCCGAGCTGCGCCGCGAGACATAGGGGCTGCCCGCGCGCTTACCGACCAGGCCTTCGAACTTGCGCTGGCAGACGCTGCCGAGCAGGCTGTCGGGCGCTTCACGGAAATCCTCGGAGAAGCGCAACAACCGGCTGCTACCGCGCGCCAGCACGGTGGCCAGCGCAGCGCGGCGCTCCTCCAGAGGGACCTGGCGCAGGTCAACGCCATTGAGGTAGGGCAGGTCGAACAAATAATAGCGGACGTGCCCGGCGCGGCCCTGCTCGAAGGCGCTCTGCAATTGCTGGAAACTGGCCAGGCCCTGTTCGTTTTCCACGACTATTTCGCCATCCAGCCAGGCCGATTCCAGACCGAGGGCAGCCAGGGCCTCGGCATGGGCCGGCAGCTTGGCCGTCCAGTCATGGCCGTTGCGGGTGAACAAACGGACCTCCCCGTCGCGGATGCGGGCCAGGATGCGATAACCGTCGAACTTGACCTCATAGCACCAGTCCCCTTCCGGGACGGACTCCACCAGGGTCGCTAATTGCGGCGCGAGGCGGTCCGGCATCGGCCCGCTCACCGCACCGCTCAACTTGACCGAGGCCCCTTGTCGGGAGCCGAACTTGGCCTGGCCCCGGCCGCCGCGCGGCTGCGCTAGCAGGCTGCGGTCACTGAGCACGCTGTCCGGCCGCGCCTCGAGGACATCGAACTCGGCCAGCGGACGGGCCTGGGCGTCCTGGGCCTTGAACAGGAACCACTGGGCCTTTTTCCCCGGCATCCGGGTGCGCACCAGGTTCCAGACCCCGCCGAGTTTCTCGCCCTGGAGCTCGAACCTGAGCCGCCCCTCGGCATACCCGGCCCGCGGATCGTCCAAGGGCTTCCAGTGGCCGCGGTCCCAGACGATGACCTCGCCCGCGCCATACTGCCCCGCGGGGATATGCCCCTCGAAGCCCGCGTAGTCGAGGGGGTGATCCTCCACCTGCACGGCCAGCCGCTTGACCTCGGGATCCAGGCACGGGCCCTTGGGCACCGCCCAGCTTTTGAGGGTGCCGTCCAGTTCCAGGCGAAAGTCGTAATGCAGGTGGC
>DATDTH010000676.1:0-2161 GCA_035290985.1 Pseudomonas sp.
CGAGGAAGTAGGTGGGCAGGCCATCGGTCTTCATCAGCACCTGCATGTCCATGCGATCCCAGGGAATCTCGACCTCACCGCGCAGCATGTCCGGCACCACGCACAGGCCCTCAGTCGGCACCTTCATGCGCACCACGTTCGGCTCGCCCGCCGCCAGGCGCTGCTGCACCTCGGCCGCCGGCAGGTTCATGCAATGCCCGTCGTAGCGCGGGGTCTGCTTGGCCGCCATCTGCTCGGCGCGCACCCCATCCAGGCGCTCGGCGCTGCAGAAGCAATGGAAGGCATGGCCCTTGTCCACCAGCTCGGCGCTGTACTTTTGGTAGATATGCCCCCGCTCGCTCTGCCGGTAGGGCCCGTGCGGACCGCCAACATCCGGCCCCTCGCTCCACTCGATACCCAGCCAGCGCAGGGCGTCGTAGATCTGCTGTTCTGATTCCCGGGTCGAGCGCACCTGGTCGGTGTCCTCGATCCGCAGGATGAACTCACCGCCGTGCTGACGGGCGAAGCACAGGTTGAACAGGGCGATATAGGCGGTGCCGACGTGCGGATCGCCAGTCGGCGATGGCGCGATACGGGTACGAACGGTGGTCATGGCGGCTCTCGAGCAGAAGGTCAGCAATCAGGGGCGCGATATTAACAGGGGCACGGCAGCCGGCTCCAGCCAGCGGCCCTCTTCCATCGGCAAACTGTCGATCAGGAAGTCCAGGAAGGTCTTGACCTTCATCGCCTGGAAGCGCCGCGATGGATAGACCGCATAGAGTTCGCCGCTGGGCAGGCGGGCCTCAGGCAACAACTCGACCAGCGCCCCACTCTGCACCGCCTGCTCGCTGATCATGATCGGCAGGCCGGCGATACCGGCCCCGGCCAGGGCGGCCTCGCGGGCGAAGGTGATGTTATTGCAGGCCAGCACGCGCTGGCAGGGGATGCTGTGCCCGAGTAGCGGCCAATAGCGCGGCGAATCGTGGGGCAGGAGAATGGCCCTGTGCCCCGCCAGGGCTTCCACCGCCTGCGGCCAACCATGGCGCGCCAGGTAGTCGGGACTGGCGCACAGCCGCCGCTCGCTCTCGAACAGCTTGCGGGCGATTAGGGTGGAGTCCTGGGGCTGGCCGACCAGAATGGCGATATCCACCCCCTCCTCCACCGGATCGACATGCCGCGAGGTGATCTCCACCTCGGCACTGATCTGCGGGTACTGGCGCATGAAGTCGCCGAGCACCCGACCGAGGAACAACTGGCCGAACTCGATGGGCGCCGTGACCCGTAGCAAACCGGAGGGCTCCAGCTGCAGTTGCATCACCGCCTGCTCGGCTTCGGCGAAATCCAGCATGATCTGTCGGCAGCGCTCGTAATAGGCCTGGCCGACTTCGGTCAGGCGCAGCTTGCGGGTGGTGCGGTTGATCAGCCGCACCCCCAGCCGCTCCTCCAGCAGGGCGATGCGCCGACTGACCGTGGACTTCTGCATGCCCAGGCCCAGCGCCGCCTGGGTGAAACTGTGGCACTCCACCACGCGGGTGAAGATCAGCGCATCATCCAAGCCCATTATTGTTCCCTATAAGCAACAAAGCTTCTGAATTGTACCGTCTACACCCGCGAGCGCAACACTGTTAGCGTGGCCACACCTGCTAATCTCGAGCACCCGCCATGCCTGCCAAGTTGCAACGCCGCCTTCTGGTTTTCCTGCTCGCCCTGGGCCTGATCGGTGCTGCCTTTTTCGCCCACTGGTTCTGGATCGGGCGCTTCGTCGAGCAGACCGACAACGCCTATGTCCAGGGCGAGATCACCCGCCTCTCCAGCCAGCTGAGCGCACGCGTCGACCAGGTCCTGGTGCAGGACAACCAGCGGGTGAAAAAAGGCCAGTTGCTGGTGCTGCTGGAGGGCGACGATTTTCGCCTGGCCGTGCAGCGCGCCCAGGCCAGCCTGGCCACCCGCGAAGCCGAACTGCTCCAGGCCCGCAGCAAGCTGACCCAGCAGGCCAGCCTGATCGCCGCCAGCGCCGCCGAGGTCGCGGTGACCCAGACCACCCTGGGCCGCACCCAGACCGACCTGTCGCGCCTGCAGACCCTGCGCAAGCCCGGTTACGTTTCGGAAGAACGGGTCACCACCCTGGCCGCCGACAGCCGCGTGGCCCGCTCCCAGGTGAGCAAGGCGCAAGCCGATCTCA
>DATDTH010000677.1:0-8697 GCA_035290985.1 Pseudomonas sp.
CCGCAAGGTGCCGCGGTTGAACAGGGCGCCGCCACGCCCGGTGTTGTCATTGCCATTACCCGAGCCTTGGGCATTGTTGAACTGCAGGCGCGAGGCGGTGATTGTCAGGTCGCCATGGTTGGCGATGGCGCCCCCTTGGCCATGGCTGAACGCCTGATCGGGTGGCACCTGGGCGATCGTTGTCACGGCCTGGTTGTTCTGCAGCAACACCTTGTGCAGCCGCAGGCTGCCATGGTTCTCCACGGCGCCGCCGTTATGGGCGCTATTGCCGCCCTCCAGCGTAAGCTGTTCCAGGCGCAGGCGTGCGCCTGGCCGCACTTCGATCAGGCGATCGTTGAACTGAGCCTTGATGCGGCTGCCGGTGCTGCTCAGGCCCAGGCCGCGGATGCGCAGATCGCCGAGGATATCCAGGTCGCCGATCGGGTTGTCATCGTCATCGATGGGCACGCCGTCGCCGTCGAGCGCGGCGGGTAGGCTGAGGACATAGGTGCCGGGGAACAGCAGAATAAGGTCGGGGTTCGCCGACTGGTTGGCCACGCTCACCGCGTCACGCAGCGAGCAGTGCAGGTTGCATTGGCCGTCATGGCTGTCTGTCTGGGTAGTGACCAGCAGGATGGCGGCCTGGCTGCCGACGCTGACGCACAGCAGCAGGGCGCCCAACAGGGGGCGGGGTAAGGCGTTCGAAGTGAACATGTCCAAGTCCTTTTGTGAATGGTTGAGCCCTGTGGCTCGGCGTCCTTGCTGATTTACTCGACAACGCCGCCGACGCACCGCACGAGCTGTGCGTCGGGCGAAAATGCTCTAGTCTGGT
Organism: Pseudomonas sp.; assembly: GCA_035290985.1. Taxonomy (GTDB): domain Bacteria; phylum Pseudomonadota; class Gammaproteobacteria; order Pseudomonadales; family Pseudomonadaceae; genus Aquipseudomonas. The sequence goes on from DATDTH010000677.1 coordinate 812, forward strand.
TTTAGCTCATAGGCCCCCAGGTCGCAGACGCCATCGAACAGGTCCGAGCTGGTGGTGACGCGCAAATCGTCGCTGGCCCCGAGCGCTCCCGCGGCGAGAGCGGCGGTCAACAAGGGCAGCGAGCTGAGCCGGCGCATCGGCGGATTCCTTTCGAGGAGTACCTGGGACGGGGTTCTGTGGGAGACGTTCGGCGCGACAGGTTCGGTTGGGCTTCGAGCTTGAAAAGTTAAAGCCCGGTTTACGGATTGCGCAAGGAAGGGGCGCAGACCACCGACGAGAGGGCGTGGGGACTATCCGGCTATAGGCACGCAATCCGTAGGGTGCACCGGGCGCACCGAGACCTCGAAGCCCCATGCGCTGCCAAGGGCTCGGAGTTCCAGCGCTCCCGCGGCCCTCTCCCCCAGCCCCTCTCCCATAAATGGGCGAGGGGAGCAAATTTCGCCAGAGAGCGGCTCTACGCCAGCCTACGTCTTATCGAGCGGCAAGACGCCGCGCAGGGCCGCCAGCTGCTTCTTGTGTTGGGCGGCGGCGGTCACGTCGTAGATCACCACGCACAGGTGCTCGATCGGACCATGGCCGGCGGCGAGCGGCAGCAGGGTGACGTTCTGGGACATGAAGTCTTCCTGGCCGGTGATCGGCTGGTAGTTCTTGAAATGCACCAGATATGGCCGCTGTTCCCAGAGGCTGAAGGCGCGGGTGCCCAGTTCGAACACGGTCTCACCCTTGCGGCGAAACCAGGCCTCGTCGATCTCCTCGAATAACTCGAACAGCGTGCGGTTCTGCACCTGGTCCGGACCCAGGCCGGAATGGTTCTCCATAAAGCTGTTCCACACCTCGATGCGGTACTGGCGGTCCAGCACGACCACGCCCACGTCCAGGCACTGCACGATGTCGAGCAGCCAGTGGACTTCGTTGATGTCGATCTGTGCGGCCATGGGCGGGAATTACTCCATCATGTAGTGGATCTTGCGGGTCAGGCGCTGGATCGAATCCTCGGTAAACAGCAGCAGCAGGTCGAAGTGCACGTCGTGGGCTTCCAGGCTGTAGCTGATCTCCACGGCCAGGGTCTTGCGCCAGCGCTGCTGGTTGACCTTGATCAGTTGCTCGATGGCGGTGTGCTGGCCGAGCAACTGGGGGTGGCCCTGGGAGAAGCGCACATCGATCTGCTCGGCGATGCCGCTCAGGCAGGCGCCGATCAGGATGCTGGCCAGGTCCATCAGCATTTCCGAGGTTTCGTTGTCGTCCCGGGGCTGCCAGCCCAGCAACCTGGCCATGTCCTCGACCTCGGAGTCGTGGAACAGCAGCAGCGCTTCGCCGGCGATGGCGTCGCCAATAAAGCCCTGGCAGATGGCGCTGAACCGCTCGCCGCGCTGGGCGTCGGCCAGGGTCATGTGCAGTTCGCTGACCTCGAAGATATTTACCTGGGGGATCGGCAACTGGACGAAGACCCCGAGGACCTTGGCCAGCAGGGCCGCGGCGCGGCCCATGGCGATATTGCTGATCTCGCGCAGGGCGTCGCGGAAATTGACCTTGAGCTGCAGCTCGGGGCGGTCCTGGGCCACGGCCGAGTCGCTGCCTGCCGTGGGCGGCTGGTACAGGCCGAGGCGTTGCAGGGTCTGGCTGAGTTCTTCGGGGGCGGCGGGTTTCTTGATAAAGGCCAGGGCGCCCAGTTCCAGCACGCGGCGCACGGCGTCTTCCTGCACGTCGCCGGACACCACTATGACCTGGGCGCTCAGGCCCTCGGCCTGCAGCTGGGCCAGCACCTGGTAGCCGTCGAGCACCGGCATCGTCAGGTCGAGCAGCACCACGGCGCCGAGGCCGCTACGGATCGCCGCCAGGCCTTCTTCGCCCTGGCAGGCCTGGGTGATGGACACAGGCCATTCCGGCGGCAGCGCGCGGATCAACTGCTTGCGCGCCATCAGGGAGTCGTCACAGACCAGAAGAGGAATCACGACCAGGTCACCGCCTCGGGCTGGCGCCAGCGAGGATGCTGGCCTAAAGCCCAGCATAGCGCCTGGCGTTTGCCCTGTCCGGGATTCCCGTGCCAGCCATAAGGTTTTTCGGGCGACTTGGCGATGAAGCCATGCCTGCGTGCCGAGGTCAGGAGCGCGCGGGGCTTGAGGTGTGCAACCAGGCCAGCATCCCCAGGCCCGCAGCCCGGCCGCTGGCGAAGCAGGCGGTCAGCAGGTAGCCGCCGGTGGGGGCTTCCCAGTCGAGCATCTCGCCGGCGCAGAACACCCCCGGCAACTGGCGCAGCATCAGCTGGGCATCCAGGGCCTCGAAGGGCACGCCGCCGGCGCTGCTGATCGCCTCGTTCAGGGGCCGGGTGGCGATCAGGCTCAAGGGCAGCGCCTTGATCGCGCCGGCGAGCCGGGCTGGGTCGGCGAAGGTCGCGGCATCGGTCAGTTCGCGCAGCAGTCCGGCACGCACGCCGTCCAGGCCCAGCTGGCTGCGCAGGTGGTTACTCTGGGACTTGCTGCCCCGGGGTTTGCGCAGCAGGGCCTCAACCTGTTCGAGTGTCCTGTGCGGCAGCAGGTCCAGGTGCAGGGTTGCCGTGCCGGCGGTTGCGATCCGCTGGCGGATGGGCGCGGACAGGGCATAGACCAGGCTGCCCTCGACGCCCTGGGCGGTGATCACGAACTCGCCCAGGCGTGCCGGCGCCTGGTCGAAACCCAGGGCGCAGGACTTCACCGGGGCGCCAGCGAATTTTTCCCGGAACCAGGGGCTCCAACCCGCCACTTCGAAACCGCAATTGCTCGGTTGCAAGGGCGCCACGGCGATGCCGCGTTGCTCCAGCAGCGGCACCCAGGCGCCATCGGAACCCAGCCGCGCCCAGCTGCCGCCGCCCAGGGCCAGCAGCACGGCATCGGCTTGCTCCAGTCGCTCGCCCGCGGGCGTGGCGAAGCGCAAATCGCCTTGATCGTTCCAGCCCAGCCAGCGCTGGCGGGTATGAAAGCTCACGCCGTGCTCGCGCAGGCGTTTGAGCCAGGCCCGCAGCAGCGGCGCGGCCTTCATGTCGCTGGGGAACACCCGGCCGGAACTACCGACGAAGGTCTCGATGCCCAGGCCGTGAATCCATTGGCGCAGCCAGTCGGCATCGAACTCGCGGAGCAGGACCTCGATCTCGGCCCGCCTTGAGCCGTAGCGGGTGAGGAAGGCTTCCTTGGCTTCGGCGTGAGTGATGTTCATGCCGCCGACGCCGGCCAGCAGGAACTTGCGACCCACCGAGGGCATGGCATCGAACAGCTCGACCCGCACCCCGGCCAGCGCCAGGACCTCGGCGGCCATCAGCCCGGCCGGGCCCCCGCCTATGACGGCGACACGGGGAGCGGCGGGGTGGGCTGGAGGGTGGCTGGGCATGGCGGCAGTCATAGGCGCAAAGGGGCGCATTCTAACAGGCCGCTCGCAAAGGGGGGCGGGTCTACAGGCCCAGCGCTTCCCAGACCCGCTGGGCGCTGTGGTGCAAAATGCCGTGGCGGCGGGCCAGGGCCAGGCGGTCCTTGTCGTAGCCGCCGCCGATCAGGCCGACCACCGGGATGTCCCGCTCCAGACAATGGTGCAGCACCGCCTCGTCGCGGGCGGCCAGGCCCCGGTCGGTCAATTGCAGATAGCCCAGGGCGTCGTCCCGGTGCACGTCCACCCCGGCGTCGTAGAGCACGATATCCGGCTGGTAGAGCGGCAGCAGATAATTCAGGGTGTCCTCGACCACCTTCAGGTAATCGGCATCGCCCAGGCCCATGGGCAGGGGAATGTCCCAGTCGCTGCTGGCCTTGCGTGCGGGGAAGTTTTTTTCGCAGTGCAGGGACACGGTGACCGCCTGGGGCGTATCGGCGAGTATCCGCGCCGTGCAGTCGCCCTGGTGCACGTCGCAGTCGAAGATCAGCACGCGCTCGACCTGCCCCGACGCCAGCAGATAACGGCTGATCACCGCCAGGTCGTTGAAAATGCAGAAGCCGGATGGGTGATCGTAGTGGGCATGGTGGGTGCCGCCGGCCAGGTGGCAGGCCAGGCCGTGGCGCAGGGCCTGTTCGGCGGCCAGCAGCGAGCCGCCGACCGCGCGCACGGTGCGCCTTGCCAGGGCTTCGCTCCAGGGCAGGCCGAGGCGGCGCTGTTCCTCGCGGCCCAGGTCGCCATCGAGAAAGCGCCGGATATAGGCCGGGTCGTGGGCCAGGGCCAGTACATCCGTTGGACACAGCTCCGGGCGCAGTAGCGCGGCCTCGCTGGTCAGGCCGCTGTCCACCAGGTGATCGCGCAGCAGGCGGAATTTTTCCATCGGAAAGCGATGGTCGGCCGGAAAGGGCGGGCTGTAATCGTCGTGGTAGACCAGCGGCAGGGGCATACAATGGAGGCTCTTGAATTCCGGGCCAGTATGCATGATCGATTTTTCATCTCAAGCCGTTCGACCGCGGCGCGCGCCGCCGAAATGCGCCGAGTGCCTCTCGCTGGCAGGCGCGTGATGGACACCGAGCAGGGCGTGCGCGCCTACCATAAGCTCAGCCAGCACAGCCCCGAGGCCTATGCGCCGGGACCGAGCCAGTTGGACTGGGCGACCCAACCGGCCGCCTTCCGTCGCTATGCCGGAACCCGGCTGATCGAGTTATGGCAGCGACCGCCAGAAGAGTCACCGGACTATGACGCTGTGTTCGCCGCGCCCCTGGGTGCGCCGGCGGTGCTGGACCGGGCCAGCCTCTCGCAATTGCTCTACGACAGCCTGGGCCTGTCGGCCTGGAAGGAGGCCGGCGGCAATCGCTGGGCGCTGCGGGTCAACCCGTCCAGCGGCAACCTGCACCCCACCGAGGCCTACCTGCTGCTGCCGGCGGGGACAGTCGAGGCGTCGGCGCTGCTGGCCCATTACACGGCCGATGAACATGCCCTGGAGGTGCGCGCCGAATTGCCCGCGCCGCTGGCCGAGCAACTGAAGGCGGCCCTGCCGGCGGGCGGTTTCCTGCTGGGGCTGGCCAGCATCCCCTGGCGCGAGGCCTGGAAATACGGCGAGCGCGCCTACCGTTACTGCCAGCACGACCTGGGCCACGCCCTGGCCTGCATCGCCATCGCCGCCAGCGCCCTGGGCTGGCAGGCGCGGTTGCTACGTGGCCTGGCCGAGGCCGATGGCGATCGCTTGTTCGGCCTGGACAGACCCGGCTTCCACGAGGCGGAAAGCCTCGATGGGCTGCTCTGGATAGGGCCGGCCCAAGCCCAGGAACCCACACTGCCCGCGGCGCTGCTCGAGGCCCTGGCCGCGTTGCCCCTGAGCGGCAGCCCCAATCGCCTGTCGCGCCAGTACCGCGAGTGGCCGGAGCTGGCGCGGGTGCAGGCGCTGTGCCGGGCGCCTGCCCTGGCGACCCGACCTTGGATGGCTGCGGTCGGCCAGGCGCAGCCTGATAATCCGGGCCTGGCGTTGCGCCCGTTGTTGCATAAGCGGCGCAGCGCCCAGGCCATGGATGGCAAGGGCGGCATCCAGGTCGAGCTGTTGCGGGCCTGGCTACGGCGCCTGCTGCCGGCCCATTCGCCGGTGCCTTTTGCCGTCAGCAGCGAGCCGCCGCGGGTCGACCTGCTGCTGTTCGTCCATCGGGTGCAGGGGCTGGCGCCGGGCCTATACTGGCTGGCACGTTGCGATGGCCAGCCCCAGGCACTGCGCGCGGATTTTCTCTGGGAACGGCTGGACGGCGAGCTGCCGCTTTACCGGTTGCTGGAAGGCGATGCCCGTGGCCTGGCGGCCTTTCTTTCCTGCGGCCAGGCCATCGCCAGCGACGGCTGTGTCGCCGTGGCCATGCTGGCGCGCTTCGATCAGGCCCTGGCGGAGGGCGCCTGGCAGTATCCGCGGCTGTATTGGGAGTGCGGGCAGATCGGCCAGTTGCTCTACCTGGAAGCCGAGGCCGCCGGGATTTCCGGCACCGGCATCGGTTGTTATTTCGACCCGGCGGTGCATGAATTGCTCGGTCTTGCCGACAGCCGCTGGCAAAGCCTTTACCATTTCACGTTGGGCCGCGCGATCTGGGACGAGCGCCTGAGTTCGCTGCCGGCCTATCCGGCGCCACGCCGCCCGCCCCATGCCTGAAGACGCTGTGTTTATGAGGATGTATCGATGAGCCAACTACTCGACAACCTGGTGGCCCTGCTCAGCCTGGAACAGATCGAGGAAAACCTCTTTCGCGGCACCAGCCAGGACCTGGGCTTTCGCCAGCTGTACGGTGGCCAGGTGCTCGGCCAGTGCGTCTCGGCCGCCAGCCAGACGGTGGAGCCGGAGCGCCATGTGCATTCGCTGCACGGTTATTTCCTGCGGCCAGGAGATGCCAGCCTGCCGGTGGTTTATCAGGTCGACCGGGTGCGTGACGGCGGTAGCTTCAGCACACGGCGGGTGACGGCGATCCAGAAGGGCAAGCCGATCTTCACCTGCGGCGCCTCCTACCAGTACGACGAGGAAGGGTTTCACCACCAGAACCCCATGCCTGAAGTACCGGGTCCGGAGAACTTCAAGTCCGAGACCGAGCTGGCGCGCCTGGTTGAATCGATAATACCGGCGGGCATACGCGAGCGGGCCGTCAACGCCAAGCCGATCGAGATCCGTCCGGTCACCCGGATCAACCCCTTCGACCCCAAGCCCTGCGAGCCGGTGAAATATGTCTGGTTTCGCGCCGACGGCAGCCTGCCGGACGACAAGGCATTGCATCGATACCTGCTGGCCTACGCCTCGGACTTCAACCTGCTGACCACCTCGATGCAGCCCCACGGGGTTTCGGTGTTCCAGAAGTTCATGCAGGTCGCCAGCCTCGACCACTCGATCTGGTTTCACCAGGACCTGCGTATGGACGACTGGCTGCTCTATGCCATGGACAGCCCCTGGGCCGGCAATGCCCGGGGCTTTTCCCGCGGTAGCATCTTCAACCGCGCCGGCCAACTGGTCGCCTCGGTGGCCCAGGAAGGCCTGACCCGGGTGCGTGAGGACTGGAAATGAAGCCGGATGTGGCTGCCAGGCTGAGCAACGCGTCGGCTGTCCGGCGGCTGGCCGAGGTGAAGCACTGGGTCTGCTCGGTAATGAATGATGGATGGCACCCAAGGGCTTTTGTATGAAATTGAATGAGGCCAGGCATTGGGTCTGCTCGGGCATGAATGATGGATGGCACCCAAGGGCTTTTGTATGAAATTGAATGAGGCCAAGCATTGGGTCTTTGATATGGATGGCACCCTGACCCTGGCGGTGCATGATTTCGAGGCGATCAAGCGCGCCCTGGATATCCCCCAGGTCGACGACATCCTCCATCACCTGGCGGCCTTGCCGGCCGACGAGGCGGCGGCCAAACATGCCTGGCTACTGGAGCACGAGCGGGAGCTGGCCCTGGCGGCGCAGCCGGCGCCGGGTGCCATTGCCCTGGTGCGGGCCCTGTGCGAGCGGGATTGCCGTCTCGGCATCCTGACCCGCAACGCCCATGAACTGGCCCTGCTGACCCTGGACGCCATCGGCCTGGGGGACTGCTTCGCCAAGGCCGACGTAATAGGTCGCGATGAGGCGCCGCCTAAGCCCGATCCGGGCGGCTTGCTGCACCTGGCCGCGCAATGGCGGGTGGCGCCGAGCGAACTGGTGATGGTCGGCGACTACCGTTTCGACTTGGACTGCGCCCGCGCCGCCGGTGCCTTCGGTGTGCTGGTCAACCTGCCGGAAAATCCCTGGCCGAAGTTGACCGATGCCTATGCCCTCGATTGCCAGGCGCTACTGGCTAGCCTGTGAGCTGGTGTAGCCCGAAGACCGTAGGTCGGGTTAGCGAAGCGTAACCCGACAACGATGCCGTCGGGTTTGCAAAACGTAACCCGACCTACGGAAGTCTGACGAGTACCCGTAGGGTGTACTCGCCGAAGGCAGTACACCAACAGGCGCTCAAGGCCTCAAT
>DATDTH010000678.1:0-2330 GCA_035290985.1 Pseudomonas sp.
GGCTTTCTGCGCGGCTAACCCACCCTACAAAAGCGCCGAGACTGCCCTACGGGAGGTTGAGCAGGGCGCGGGTTTCGTCGAAGCAGGCTTGCTCCAGCGCCGAGCGCGGCGCGGCGCGGCGCATGATCAGGCCCAGGGGCGCCAGGGTCTGGGCCTCGGCTATGGGTTGCAGGCGCAGGTGTTCGGTCAGTGCGTCCAGGCCGCTGTGCAGCGGCATGATGGCGCAGCAGAAGCCGCCGTGCACCGCCTGCAACAGTTGATGCACGGCGTCGGTTTGCAGCAGCGGGTTGGGCGTCAGGCCACGGCTGCGAAAACCGTGGTCGATCGACTGGCGAAAATGCATGCCGCTGGAGAGCAGGCCCAGGGGCAGTTCGATCAGCGCCTCCCAGCTCAGGGGCGTCTCGCCGAAATCGAAGTGACGCTGGTCGTAGAGCAACCCCATGCGGGTTTCCGCCAGGGGCAGGGCATCGAAGTGCTCGGCATTCAGACGGTCGAGAAAGGACACGCCCAGGTCCAGGCGATTGCTCGCCAGCTGGTCGAGTATCTGCTCGGAGCTGAGGGCCGACAGCTCGAATCGCAGGTTCGGGTGTTTGTCGTGCAAGCGCCGCAGCAGGGGCAGTGGATCGAAACTCGAGAGCGGCACCACGCCCAGGCGCAGGGTGCCGACCAGGCTACCGCGGCAGGCCGCGGCCTCGGCCTGCAGCCCATCGTAGGCGGCCAGCACGCTGCGCGCCCAGGCCAGGATTCGCTGGCCGGGTTCGGTAAAACCTTCGAAGCGCTGGCCGCGGCTGACCAGGGGCAGTTCGAGTTCTTCCTCCAGGCTGCGCAGGCGCATGGACAGGGTCGGCTGGGTGACATGGCAGCGGGTGGCGGCCTGCCCGAAGTGTCGGGTTTCGTCCAGGGCGACCAGGAATTTCAGTTGCTTGATGTCCATTTTCGCTCCGGGGGCAGACAATCGAACGATTCTAGCGCGAGGACGGGGGAACGGGTCATTGGTCGGCTCGGCCTGCGGCCGGGTCGGGGCTGCGGCTAGACTGGGGGCCGCGCGACGCGGGTGTAGGGTTTCGGGTCGCTCTAGGACGCCACTTTACAGGGAGTAATGAGGATGAAGATTTTGGCATTGGTCAAGGCTGCGGCCACCCGGCTCTGGGATTCGGAGGCCGAACGACAGGGGTTGTTGAGCGACCCTGAACCGGTTCGCCCCAAGGTGCAGATCTCGGTGACCGGCGATAAGGTCATCGCCCGTGGCGAGGTGGCGACCCAGGAGGAAAAGGAGAAAGTCCTGCTGACCCTGGGCAAGATCACCGGTGGCGGCGACGTGGAGGTGCATATCCGGGTGATGCCGGCGATGGCCGGACAGCCGCGAACGCGTTTCGTCAGGGTGAAGAAAGGCGACACCCTCGCGACCATCGCCCAGGCCGAATACGGCAGTGCCGCGGCGGTCCAGCGGATTTTCGCGGCGAACACGCCAATGCTCAGGCATCCGGACAAGATCTATCCGGGGCAGGTGCTGCTGCTTCCCGAGACGTCCCGCTCGGACTGAGGATTGGCTTGGTTTCGTATGACGGGTTGCTGGGTTTCGCCGAAAGGCAGCTCTACCCAGCCTACGTTTCGCCGAAAGGCAGCTCTACCCAGCCTACGTTTCGCGTAAAAGCGGCTCTACCCAGCCTACAGTCCCTCGCCCATGGGGGTTGCCGACAAGCCCAGCCCCTCGATCAGCAGCCGGTAGTCTTCGAGCGCGGCGAATTCCTCGGTGTCCTTCGGGCCCTTGCGGCTGTCCGGTTCGCGCACGGCCAGCAGGTGGGCGATGCCAAAACGGGCGGCGCTGCGCAGGATCGGCAGGCTGTCGTCGATAAACAAGGTGCGCGCCGGGTCGAAACCGAAGTCCTGTTGCAGGGCGAACCAGAACTGCTGCTCCTCCTTGGGGAAACCATAGTCGTGGGAGCTGATCAGGCGCTCGAAATAGGGCGCCAGCTCGATCCGTTCCAGCTTGAGCGATAACGAATCGCGGTGCGCATTGGTGATCAGGGCCGCGCGCTTGCCGGCGCGCTGCAGCGCCGCGAGAAAGGTGTCGGCGTCCGGGCGCAGGGCGATCAGTTCGGCCACTTCGCGTTTGAGCTCGGGCACCGAGAGGTTCAGCTCGCGGCTCCAGAAATCCAGGCAGTACCAGCTCAGGGTGCCGGCATGGGCCTCGAACAGCGGCAGCAATTCCAGGTCGGCCATGGCGCGGCTGGTGCCGTGGTGCTCGGCATAGCGACGGGGCAGGTGTTCGAGCCAGAAGTGGTTGTCGAAATGCAGGTCCAACAGGGTGCCGTCCATATCCAGCAGGA
>DATDTH010000679.1:0-6847 GCA_035290985.1 Pseudomonas sp.
ACCCGGACGGCGAAACCCTGGCCATGTTCTTGCTAGTACCAAGGCAACCTGCGTATTGGCGCAGTTCTTTCAGCCTGCCGCTAAGGATGTGTTCGTGTTCGAGGGTCAGCCGATCGCCGTCTTCCAACCCTTTATCGATACCGCCACCGGCCTGATCGCAGGCGTCGAAGCCCTGGCCCGCCTGCGGGGCGAGGACGGCGTATTGCGCTCGGCCGGCTCCCTGTTCAGCGATCCGAAAACCCCACCGGCGGCCCTGCGTCGCCTCGACCGCGCGGTCCGCGAACAGGCCCTGTTGCGCTTTCGCCAGGCCCCCGCCGACTGGTTTCTCAGCCTGAACATCTCGCCGCGCTGGATCGGTCGCCTGCGCCCCGGCCAGCCCTTGCCCAGCCTCAAGCAACTGCGCTGCAGCGGCGTGGCACCCGGGCGCATCGTGTTCGAGATCACCGAACTGGGCGGTGCCAGCCAGCGCCTGCCCGGCGTGGTCGCCCGCTACCGCGAAGCGGGCGCGCGCGTTGCCATCGACGATTTCGGCGCCGGCTATTCCCAGCTCGACCGGGTACTGGCCCTGCAACCGGACATTCTCAAGCTGGACATGCGCCTGTTCCAGGAGGCCGCCCGTGGCGGCCCCAGCGGCGAGGTGGTCAAGGCCCTGGCCAAGATGGCGGAGAAGACCGGCTGCTGGATCATCGCCGAAGGGGTGGAGACCGAGGCGGAGCTGGAGTTCGCCCTGGAATGTGGAGCCCGTTACGTGCAGGGCTATCTGTTCGCCAGGCCCGAGCTGGAATTCTTTGCCAGCGATGCCTTCGTCGCGCATTTCGCCCGGCTGCGCGACAACTACGTGCAGCACAAGCTGGCCGAGCACGCGCGGCTGATGACCCTGCGCCGGGTGCTGGTGGAGCTGATGAGCAGCCTCAGGCCCTGGGCCGAAAGCGGCGCCCCACCCAGCGCCCTGCAAGCGTTGAGCGCCTACCCCTGGCTGCTACGCATCTACCAGTGCGACCGCCACGGCACCCAGCTGACCCCCAACCTGGAGTGGGAGGACGATCACTGGCGGGAAGACCCGCGCTACCTGGGGCACAACTGGTCCTGGCGCCCGTACTTCTACCAGCTGCTCGCCGAAGGCTGGGAACAACGCCGCCTGAGCCTGTCCAGCACCTACCGCGACGCCACCACCAACCAGTACTGCCTGACCGCCGGGCAATTTATCGACAACGGCCGCCGGATGTTGTTGGTGGATATCGACGCCGCCGGGCTGTAGCCCAATAAGCCTTGGCGCAATCCGGGGCCGCGGGTTTCGTTGAAGCGCTGCGGTGCGCTAAGCGCACCCTACAGCAGCCGGCCTTGAGTTTTCCCTACGCCAAGCCCCCCCCACCCTCGTCATACCCGCGTAGGCGGGTATCCAGGCCGGTACGACCGAACGGCGCGGCCCGCCGTGTACTTGACCCAGGTCATGCCCGCCCCGGAACAAGCCGCGTCTAATGGATCGACTCTTCCCGGGATTGGAGATCGGCAATGGCACAGTCCGCACAGAAACTACGGCTCGGCGCCCTGACCGCATTGGTCGTGGGCTCCATGATCGGCGGCGGCATCTTTTCCCTGCCGCAGAACATGGCGGCCAGTGCCGGGGCCGGTGCGGTGCTGATCGGCTGGGCGATCACCGCGGTCGGCATGCTGACCCTGGCCCTGGTGTTCCAGACCCTGGCCAACCGCAAGCCCGAACTGGATGCCGGGGTCTACGCCTACGCCAAGGCCGGTTTCGGCGACTACATGGGCTTCTCCTCGGCCTGGGGCTACTGGATCAGCGCCTTGATCGGCAACGTCAGCTATATGGTGCTGCTGTTCAGCACCCTCGGCTACTTCTTCCCGGTCTTCGGCGACGGCAACACCCCGGTGGCCATCGCCTGCGCCTCGCTGCTGCTCTGGTGCATCCATTTCCTGGTGCTCAGCGGCATCAAGCAGGCGGCCTTCATCAACCAGATCACCACCGTGGCCAAGGTCGTGCCGCTGCTGCTGTTCATCGTCATCACCGCCATCGCCTTCGATGCCCAGGTCTTTACCGCCGACTTCTGGGGCCGGGGCAACCTCGAGCTCGGCAGCGTGATGGACCAGGTGCGCGGCATGATGCTGGTCACCGTCTGGGTGTTCATCGGCATCGAGGGTGCCAATGTCTATTCGGCGCGGGCCGAGCGGCGGGCCGACGTGGGCAAGGCCACCGTGATCGGCTTCTACGGCGTGCTGCTGCTGTTGGTGCTGGTCAATGTGCTGTCGATGGGCATCATGAGCCAGCCGGAACTGGCGGCCCTGAAGAACCCGTCCATGGCCGGGGTGCTGGCCCATGCGGTCGGCCCCTGGGGCACCCTGCTGATCAGCGTCGGCCTGGTGGTGTCGCTGCTGGGCGGCCTGCTCGCCTGGACCCTGCTCTGCGGCGAAATCCTCTTCGCCGGCGCCCGCGACCAGAGCATGCCGAGCTTCCTGAAAAAGGAAAACGCCAAGCAGGTGCCGAGCAATGCCCTCTGGCTGTCGAACGGCCTGATCCAGCTGTTCCTGATCATCACCCTGTTCAACCAGGCCACCTACCTCAAGCTGCTGTACCTGGCCACCTCGATGATTCTGGTGCCCTATTTCTGGTCGGCGGCCTATGGGGTGCTGGTCAGCTGGCGCGGCGAAAATTACGAGCGACAGTCCGGCGCGCGTAACACGGACCTGCTGATCGCCCTGGTCGCCCTGCTCTACAGCGCCTGGCTGATCTACGCCGGCGGCATCCAGTACCTGCTGCTGTCCGCGTTGCTCTATGCCCCGGGCGCCCTGTTCTTCGCCAAGGCCAAACGCGAACTCGGCCAGCCGGTATTCACCCCCCTGGAGCGCCTGATCTTCATCGCGGTGCTGATCGGCGCGGCGATCGCCGCCTACGGCCTGTATGACGGCTTCCTGAGTATTTGATCCCCGGCAAGCACGACGGACCCGTTAAGGAGAACCCCATGTCCAGCACTCCACAGAAACTCGGCGTGCATTCCGAAGCCGGCAAGCTGCGCCAGGTCATGGTCTGCTCGCCGGGCCTGGCCCACCAGCGCCTGACGCCGAGCAATTGCGACGAACTGCTGTTCGACGATGTGCTCTGGGTCAGCCAGGCCAAGCGCGATCACTTCGACTTCGTCAGCAAGATGCGCGAACGCGGGGTGGACGTGCTGGAGATGCACAACCTGCTCAGCGAAACCCTGCACGACCCCGTTGCCCGGCAATGGCTGCTCGATCGCAAGATCACCGCCAACCAGGTCGGCCTGGGCCTGCTCCATGAGGTCCGCGCCTGGCTGGAAAGCCTCGAACCCCGGACCCTGGCCGAGTACCTGATCGGCGGCGTGGCCGGCTCCGACCTGCCGGACAGTTTCGGCGGCAAGGCCGTCGAGCTGTTTCGCAGCTACCTGGGCAGTGCCAGCTTTATCCTGCCGCCACTACCCAACACCCAGTTCACCCGCGACAACAGCTGCTGGATCTACGGTGGGGTGACCCTCAACCCCATGCACTGGCCGGCCCGCCGCCAGGAAACCCTGCTGGTCAGCGCTATCTACAGGTTCCACCCGATCTTCGCCCAGGCCGACTTCAAGGTCTGGTACGGCGACCCCGACCTGGAGCATGGCGCGGCGTCCCTGGAAGGCGGCGACGTGATGCCCATCGGCAAGGGCGTGGTCCTGGTCGGCATGGGCGAGCGCACCTCTCACCAGGCCATCGGCCAGCTGGCCCAGTCGCTGTTCGCCAACCAGGCCGCCGAACGGGTGATAGTCGCCGGCCTGCCGAAGTCCCGCGCGGCCATGCACCTGGACACCGTATTCAGCTTTTGCGATCGAGACCTGGTGACGGTGTTCGCCGAGGCGGTCCAGGGCATCACCCCCTTCAGCCTTCGCCCGGACCCCAGCCAGCCCGGCGGCCTGGACATTCGCCGCGAGGACAAAGGCTTTCTCGAGGTGGTCGCCAGCGCCCTCGGGCTGAAGAAACTGCGGGTGGTGCAAACCGGCGGCGACAGCTACGAAGCCGAACGCGAGCAGTGGGACGACGGCAACAACGTGGTCGCCCTGGAACCGGGGGTGGTGATCGGCTATGACCGCAACACCCACACCAACACCCAGCTGCGCAAGGCCGGGGTGGAGGTGATCACCATCAGCGCCAGCGAGCTCGGCCGCGGTCGTGGTGGTGGTCACTGCATGACCTGCCCGATCATCCGCGACCCGCTGGACGACTGACCCTCCCAGGAGCTTCCGATGGCCTTCAACCTGCACAACCGCAGCCTGCTCAGCCTGATGCACCACAGCCCGCGCGAGCTGCGCTACCTGCTCGACCGGGCGCGCGACCTCAAGCGCGCCAAGTACAGCGGCACCGAGCGCCAGCATATCAAGGGCAAGAACATCGCCCTGATCTTCGAGAAGACCTCGACCCGCACCCGCTGCGCCTTCGAGGTGGCGGCCCATGACCAGGGCGCCCATGTCACCTATATCGACCCGGCCTCCTCGCAGATCGGTCACAAGGAAAGCATGAAGGACACCGCCCGCGTGCTCGGGCGCCTGTACGACGCCATCGAATACCGCGGCTTCAGCCAGGATACGGTCGAGGAACTGGCGCGTTTCGCCGGTGTGCCGGTGTTCAACGGCCTGACCGACGAGTACCACCCGACCCAGATGATCGCCGACGTGCTGACCATGCTCGAACACAGCGACAAGCCACTGCACGAGATCCGCTACGCCTACCTGGGCGACGCGCGCAACAACATGGGCAACTCGCTGCTGCTGATCGGCGCCAAGCTCGGCATGGATGTGCGCATCGGCGCGCCCAAGGCCCTGTGGCCGAGCGCCGAGCATATCGCCGCCTGCCAGGCCTTCGCCGCCGAGTCCGGCGCCCGCCTGAGCCTGAGCGAAGACCCGCGGGCCGCGGTCGAAGGCGTGGACTTCATCCACACCGATGTCTGGGTCTCCATGGGCGAGCCGCTCGAGGCCTGGGACGAGCGCATCGCCCAGCTGCTGCCCTACCAGGTGAATACGGCGCTGGTGCAGGCCGCCGGCAATCCACGGGTGAAGTTCATGCACTGCCTGCCGGCCTTTCACAACGCCGACACCAAGGTCGGCCAGCAGATCGCCCAGCGCTACCCGCACCTGGCCGGCGGCATCGAGGTGACGGACGAGGTCTTCGAGTCGCCGGCGTGCATCGCCTTCGAACAGGCGGAAAACCGCATGCACACCATCAAGGCGATCCTGGTGGCGACCCTTGGCGACTTGTAACCCCCAGCGGAGGATTGCCTGATGCGCATCGTCATCGCCCTGGGCGGCAACGCCCTGCTGCGCCGCGGCGAGCCCATGACCGCGGACAACCAGCGCGACAATGTGCGCATCGCTGCCGAGCAGATCGCCCGCATCGCCACGGACCAGCAACTGGTGATCGCCCACGGCAACGGCCCGCAGGTCGGCTTGCTGGCCCTGCAGGCCGCGGCCTACGGCGCGGTCGAGGCCTTCCCCCTGGATGTGCTGGGCGCCCAGACCGAGGGCATGATCGGCTACCTGATCGAACAGGAGCTGGGCAACCTGCTGCCGCCGGACCGGCCCTTCGCCACCCTGCTCACCCAGGTCGAGGTGGACCCGGCCGACCCGGCCTTCCAGCACCCGAGCAAACCCATAGGGCCGTTCTACGACCAGGCCGAGGCCGAACGCCTGGCCCGGGAAAAAGGCTGGAGCATCGCCGCCGACGGCGAGCGCTTTCGCCGGGTAGTAGCGAGCCCGCGGCCCAAACGCATCTTCGAGATCCGCCCGATCCAGTGGCTGCTGGAACAGGGCTGCGTGGTGATCTGCGCCGGCGGCGGCGGCATTCCCACCGTCTACGACGCCCAGGGCAAGCTGCAGGGCATCGAGGCCGTGATCGACAAGGACCTCTGTTCGGCCCTGCTGGCCGAACAGCTGCACGCCGATCTGCTGATCATCGCCACCGACGTGGCGGCGGTCTACCGCGACTGGGGCCTACCGACCCAGCGGGCCATCGCCCGGGCCCATCCGGACGCCCTGGAGCAACTGGTGTTCGCCGCCGGCTCCATGGGCCCCAAGGTCCAGGCCGCCTGCGCCTTCGCCCGCCAGACCGGCCGAGAGGCCGTGATCGGCGCCCTGGCGGATATCGAGGCCCTGGTGCAAGGCGACGCCGGCACCCGGATCGCCATGGCGACGCCCGGCATCGAATTTCGCTGAACGCCCCCTTCAATCCAAGAACAGGCTCTGCCCGGCAGTAAGGACACGACACATGCAAGCGCACCGAAAAAAACACCTGATCAGGGGCCTGGTCGCCGCCGGGGCGCTGCTCGCCCTGGCCACCCTGGCCTGGCTGGAACTGCGCCCCAGCGGCCTGGGCGAGGGGTTCGCCGCCAGCAACGGGCGCATCGAGGCGACCGAAATCGACGTGGCGACCAAGCTGGCCGGACGCATCCAGAGCATCGAGGTCGACGAAGGCGACTTCGTCCAGCCCGGGCAACTGCTCGCCCGCATGGACACCCAGGGCCTGGAGGCCCAGCTGCGCCAGGCCCGGGCCCAGGTGCGCCAGGCACAAAACGCCATACTCACGGCGCTCGCCCAGGTCGCCCAGCGCGAGAGCGAGAAAGCCAGCGCCGAGGCCGTGGTCCTGCAACGGCGCGCCGAACTGAGCGCCGCGCAGAAACGCCATCAGCGCACGGCCACCCTGGTCGAGCGCCGCGACCTACCGCAGCAACAACTGGACGACGACCTGGCGCGCCTGCAGAGCACCCAGGCCGCCCTGGCCGCGGCCCAGGCCCAGGTGCTGGCGGCCCAGGCCGGCATCGAGGCGGCCCGCTCCCAGGTGATCGAGG
>DATDTH010000680.1:0-4447 GCA_035290985.1 Pseudomonas sp.
TCAGGCGTTTTTCGTAGATATTTTCCAGCACGGCAACGAGGACCGCCGGACTCTCCCGCACCAGGCGATCGAAGAGGTGCTGGCAATGCTTCCACTGCGGACTGGATGCATGGCCCATGGTCTTCAGCAAGCGGCAGAGCAGTTCGCGCCTTTGTTCGGCACCGGCCCCCTGCCAGCGCATGGCAATCAGTTCCGGATCATCGATCGGGTGGAGGTCGTAAAGTTCGGGGTGGCGTGTGAAGAAGTCATGCCAGGGTCGCCAGCGCGTATCTGCCGGCTGACTGGCGCTGCGCCTTTCGTACGCTTCGAGGGCTTGCTTGCACACCGCCCCGCCCGCCTCGGCCAGGCTCAGTAGATCCGAGGTTTCCTTCAACTCGGCGATCAAGGGTTTCAACCCTTGCGGTGCCCAGGCGAAATCCGCCTCTCGGCGCAACTCCAACGCCCAGTCGACCTGGGCTAGAACCTCCTCCCGCGCTATGCCTTCGTACCAGAAAAAGTCAAACAGCGAGCGGAGAATAAAATCATTCTTCTGTACCAGAGCGTCTCTATTATGGGCAGCCGGTAGTGCATGGGCGATCGCCTGCATCTCCCGGGAAAAGGCCTGGCTGACTGGAATGATTTCCGCAGCGCACCTCAAATACAGCGCACGCGGACCGGTGAGCCTCAACAGCGCCAACCACAGCTCGAAGTCCTGCCACCAGGGTGCTTCCTCTCCCCGAAGGTCAACGAGCCACTCCAGACTGGCTCTGTCGCAACTGCGGAAAAACCCGGCGACCTCCTCCCGGTTGCCGTTGCGCCAGCGCTCTACCAGCACTGGTGCAAATTCAGCGGAGCTCATCTGGCGAAACAGCTTTGCAAGCGGGAGAGTGCTCATGTCGAGTCCCTTCATAAGAGTTACTGGCATCCTAAATACTGATGGTGCTCATGAGCGCGTCATTGAGTTCGTACAGCCATGAACGGCGCAAACTGCCCAGCAGAAATCGTCGAATCGTCTTTAAACATTGGACAGCGGGTTCAGCTGGCCCGTAGCAGAAGCCGGCAGTGGCAAAACAATAGCAATTTTTGTCGCCTCGCAATACCGACGCACCCACCAGATGCGACCACCTCCTGAATCAACATGGTCGCCCCGTTAAGCGCCCCCTGCTTCCAAGGCGCCGGGCAGCATTCCTGCACGTGATCGAGCCCCACCGGCGAGCGCTAGATTGGGAGTGCCCAAGGTCTAAACAGCGGCCTTCGCGGCCATCATCTGCAGCTGCCCCATCAGTGTCGCGAGCAGGGGTTTGGGCAGGTTGGTCGGGTTGAGCCGGGCCCAGCCATTGGCGGTGTCGTAGACCTCGAACTGCTCGAGGGTCACCAGGTGATCCAACACCATAAAATGCATATAGGTACTGTGTTGCAGGCGGATACACAACTCAGCGGAAGGCAGGCGCCATTCATGCTGGTAGATGCTGGAGTCGCCCAGAACAGCCCGATAGCCGCATTTTGCCAGCACGCCGGCCAATTTGCCTTGTGGTACGACAAGTCCAGCCGGCGCGAGCAGATGGTCGTCCTTGAACTGTTCCGGTTCGGGTAGGCTCGTACAGGCCCCAAACTGGTCCACCAGGGGTTCGAGTTCGTAGTCGGCCAGGTTGCTTTTCCAGGCCTCGGCCTCCCCGGCTTCGGCAGTCACCGGGTGCCACAGGCCGATGCGGGCCTCCAGGGGCAGGCTCAGCACATTGTCCTCGACATCCAGCAGGGAAAAATCCTCGGCGATACGAAAACTGCTGCCAGCGCCCTGCACCTGCCAGATCAGGCTGCGGCCGACACTGCGCAGTAATGGATGATGGAGGAACAGCCGTTGCCAACGCTCCAGCGGCCAGGTTTTGCCGGTCACGAAAGCGGCTTCCATCCGCGGCCCCTGCTGTTTGAGCACGGCCTTGAGGGCGGCCGCCAGCGTTTTGAATTGGCTGTTGACGGTCTCCCAGGCGTCTTGGTCTGCGGCGCCCTTGTTCGCCGGCAGGGATTTGGAGGCCTTGCCCCGCTCATCCACCACCCGCAGGCTCAGATCGCCCTGCAACAGGACTCGGTAAATCCGTTCGCCGACATTAAGGGTCAGCCCCTGGCCCAGGCCGAAGTCCGGTGTCAGTTCATCGCACAGTTCCGCAACGCTGAGCTTGCGCCGCGCGGCCGCGGCGATAAGGGTCTCACGGGCCGCGGAGTGGACCATATCCTTAACCTTTTTCGAGGTCGTGATCTCCTGTACCCGGGCCAGGGCATACGGACTGTCAAGTTCGCCCAACTGCTCTACCGCGATCACCGCACGCTGTTTCTTGGTTTTGCCCCAGGCCATCACTGCTGCGGTCAAGGCATCGACCATGCGATCGTCGGAGCGCCCCGGCAGAAGCTTCAAGGCCCAGCGCAACTTGGGGTCGCCGTCCTGGGCGATCCAACTGTGTACCACGGCCAGGGCAAGACGCGCCTGCTGCTCAGCAGGCACCTGGGCCAGCAATTGCTCCGCCAGGGGCGGTAACGCCGCTTCGGCAGTAGCCGCCAGATGAAAGACTACCCGCACGGCATGCTCGGACAGGGGCTGCAGCTGACCGAGAAAATCCGCTGCCTCGAAGTGCCCGACAGTCGCGGCAATGCGTTTGACCTTGGCTGCCTGGGCCTCCAGTGCGGACAGGGACTCTTCGACACTGACAGCAGCGCCCGCGGTGGTGACCGGCCCGAGTAGTCCGAGTTTCTGCAAGTGGGCCTGCACCGTACTCGCTGCCGCGGCGTCCAACCTGCCCGCGGCCAGCAGTTCGGCGAGCAAGGGACCGGCGGCGGGATCAGGATGGGTCAGGAGAATGTCGCGATAGGCCAACTGCAGGTTCTTGGCCTTATGCTTGAGCCAGCCGGCTTCGGCGAAATCGCCAGGCGCCAGCTTTTTCGCGCAGTCGGCCAAGGTCTCGCGCAGCGCCTTGGAACTGCTGCCCGCCACTACCGTGGCCAGGTGCGGCAGGCTGGCCTTGAAGGTGGCCACCTCGAGCAGAGGCAGCAGATTGAGCAGACCCGCAGCGGAGACCCGCAGCAGATCGTCAGGCCGGGCACCAAGAATCTGGTGAATCAATCCACGAAAATCGCCATGTCGCTGCGTTGCGATGAGTGGCAACATCAATGGCAGCAACTCGGGAAATTGCTCTTGCCAGATAGCCTGTGCAATCAGCTCGCCAAAGCAATAACAACTTGAGTCACTTAATAACTCGACAAAAGCCCGGGAGTCTTCCCGCGCCAGACGAATGAATATCTGCTGACCGTGCTTGTCCTTGGAATACCGCAACTCTCCGAGAAGACTTTCGGCCAACCCTATACGCCGCTCGGCCTCGGCCTCGGCTTGCGCCCAGCGTATGGCGATCAGTTCAGGGTCTTGTATCGGGTAAAGATCGTAATGTTCGGGATGAGAGGCGAAAAAATCATGCCAAGGCTCCCAGCGTTCCTTGGCGGGCAGTGCCTGGGTCCGTTCCTCGTACTCCTTTAGTACGTCTTTGCAGAGATAAACCTCCTTCCTGGCCACTGCCTGCAGGTCGGCGGTGTCCGTCAGCGCCTTGATCAGCGCCTGCCAATCGGTGCTGCATGGCGTATCGAACGAGAGCCCGGCCGCCTGGCGTATCTGCACTGCCCAGTCGATCAATTCAAAAATTTCCCAACGGGGCATGCCCTCGTACCAGAAATAGGCGAAAAGCTCCCAGAGAACAAAGCGCCTGACCGCAACGGATTGCTCCTGATCAGCCGCAGCCAATAGCTCCCGTGCGAGTGTTTGAACAACCAGGGACATCGTTTTAGAGCCAGGAGCCGACAGGCTTTCACAATGCAGCAGAACACCGCCCAGACCTGCCCAGAGGGAAAACTTCTGCCATAAGGCATGGTCATGCCACCAGGGAGCATCGGCTTTTAAAGCGTTGAGTAGATTTATTTCCCAGTATTCGCTCTGAAGGAAGAACGCAGCAACCGTACCCTCCTTACCCGTGCGCATACGCTCGACCAAGAGTTGAGCGAAATCGGCAGGACGCATTTTATGAAGCAGCCTGCCAAGCGAAGCATTGGCCGTATCGAGCTCAAGCATAACGTTCCTTATTATTCAGCCGATTGGGTCAGGAGCTTTGTCACGAGCCCTGACCAAGGGAAGTGAGTCGCGCCACATCGGCGATGGCCAGCACTATGCCAGCTAGACTAGGGGCGCAATAGCCACAGCTTGTCCAGTGCAGCAACGGCCACTTGACGGCATGTCAACTCTTGCCATGTGCCACCGCGGCCTCGCGCATCTCCTGGTGCAGAAACAGCCCCAATTCACCCGGCTCGAATTGCTGAACGAACAGCGGAATGGCAAAGCCGTAAACGTCCTGCTCACGCTTGAGCACAAAGGCCAGGGTCAGCCGGGAAAGCGACCGCTGCAGCGCATCCACACCAATCGGGTGCACGGCAAACC
>DATDTH010000681.1:0-5399 GCA_035290985.1 Pseudomonas sp.
CAGGTCTTCGGCGCCATGGGTCTGACCCCGGACACGCCCCTGGCCGACCTCTGGACCATCGGCCGGGCCCTGCGCTTCGCCGACGGTCCGGACGAGGTGCACCTGCGCAGCATCGCCAAGCTGGAATTGCAGGAGAGCCAGGCCACGCGCGGCGCCACCGCGGCCTACCTGACCCCGGCCAGGCTTGTTTAGAGCAGTTTTCGATTCGTCGAGCAAGCACAGGCAGGCGGGTCGAAACCGCGCAAAAATGCGCGGGTTCACCCGCCCTTGGTCTGCCAGAGCAGGCACATTCGCTTTTCGTAGGTCGGGTTACGCTTCGCTAACCCGACCTACGGACTTGGTAGCCCGAATAAGCGCAGCGCAATCCGGGACGCCGCGGCCCCGGATTGCGCCAAGGCTTATCCGGATCTACCGCTACGCGCTTTTCGTAGGGCGGGTGAAACCCGCGTATCGAATCACGATGCAAGGGATGCTGGGCCGCTGTAAGCCATCTGTGGCGTCTGCTCGATGGGTATCGCTGCGCTCAACCCATCCTACGACAATCCGAACGCCATTCAGCTGTTCAGGGCGTTGGCGAAGAGCACGTTGTTTTCCAGGTGGATATGTTGCATCAGGTCGTTGCGCAGTTCGTCCAGGCCCCGGTACAGGGCGCGCCAGGTGTTGCAGGCATCGTCCGGCGGGGTGATCTGCGCGGTCAGGTCGAGCAGCCGCTCGAGGGCCGCGCCATGCTGTTCGTGTTCGAAACGCATCACCGAGATCGGCGCCGAGGCCTGGCGACCATAGCCCTCCTGCAGCATGGGGAAGAGGATCTGTTCTTCCTTGAGCATGTGGCTTTCCAGTTCCTGCTGCATTTCGCGCAGGTGTTCGGCCAGGCCATTGGGGCAGTCGCGGCGTGCGCCATGCACCTGTTCCACCCGGCTGGCCAGGCGGATCAGCTCCGGCAGTTGTTCGCGGTGGCGGGCATGGTAGCGGCTGAGGATATGGGCGATCAGGCGCTCGCGGGGCTCCTCGCGCCAGTCGTGGTGATGGCTGCTCTGGGCCTGCAAGGCCTCCAGCTCGGCGGCCACCCGCTCGGGTTCCAGGCCGCGGCGCAGGGCGGCCTCGCGCAGGCTCTTGTGCCCGCCGCAGCAGAAATCCAGATTGAAGGCGTGGAACACCCGGGTCGCCCCGGGAATGTCGCAGGCCAGGCTGCCGAGTGTCTGGTCCAGGTGCGTCAGGCTCATGGTTGTTTCCTTGTGGATGGACGTCTGCATCCTCCAGTGCAGCCCTTGTGCCATTTTCAACGCCTTGAATAACAAGGATTAATTTTATGTCGTGGTTTTCGATACCCTGATCGGTTAGGGTTTATTGAACCATTTAGGGTGTTTTGAACCATGTTGGAAGACAGCCTGATCGCCGATCTGATCGTCGAATTGCCCAATGCCGTGCGCCTGCAGCGCCTGGTGCAGACCCTGCGCGAGCACTTCAGCTGTGGCGCGGTGGGACTGCTGCGCCTGGACGGCGACAGCCTGCGTCCGCTGGCGGCGGTCGGCCTGGTCCATGAGGCGCTCGGCCGGCGTTTCGTCATTGCCCAGCACCCGCGCCTGGCGGCGATCATGGCGTCGCGCGAGCCGACCTGGTTCGAGCCGGACAGCCGGCTGCCGGACCCCTATGACGGTTTGCTCGACGCCCATGTCGGCGAACCGCTGCCGGTGCACGACTGCATGGGCGTCAGCCTCTATGTCGATGGCATCCTCTGGGGCGCCCTGACCCTCGATGCCCTGCATGCCGGCACCTTCGATGGCCGCGCTCGTCGCGACCTGCAGCGCTACAGCCTGATGATCGAGGCGGCCGTGCGGGTGACCCGCCTGGAGCAGGAAAACCGCAGCCTGCGCCTGACCCGCAGCGATGCCCCGGATGCCCGGTTGCTGGCCGAGGAGGGCGAGATACTCGGGCAGAGCCAGGCCATCCGCCAGCTGCTGAGCGAACTGGAGGTGGTGGCCGACTCGGAGTTGCCGGTCTTGCTGCTGGGGGAGACCGGGGTCGGCAAGGAGCTGTTCGCCCGCCGCCTGCATCGCCACTCGCGGCGGCGCAACAAGCCGCTGATCCAGGTCAACTGCGCCGCCTTGCCCGAATCCCTGGCCGAAAGCGAGTTGTTCGGCCACGTCAAGGGGGCCTTTAGCGGCGCCACCACGGACAGGCCCGGGCGCTTCGATGCCGCCAACGGCGGCACCCTGTTTCTCGACGAGGTGGGCGAGTTGCCCCTCAGCGTGCAGGCCAAGTTGCTGCGCACCCTGCAGAACGGTGAGATCCAGCGTCTGGGGGCGGACAAGCCCCTGCATGTGGATGTGCGGATCATCGCCGCGACCAACCGCAACCTGCCCGACAGCATCCGTGACGGGCTGTTTCGCGCCGATCTCTACCACCGTCTCTCAGTCTATCCGGTGCCCATTCCGCCGCTGCGCGCGCGCGACAACGACGTGCTGCTGCTGGCCGGGCATTTTCTCGAACTCAATCGCGCCCGCCTGGGGCTGCGTGGCATGCGCCTGTCGCCGGCGGCGGAGCGGGCCCTGCTGAGTTATGCCTGGCCGGGCAATGTGCGCGAGCTGGAGCATGTGATCAGCCGCGCCGCCCTCAAGCAGCTCAGCCAGGGGGCCAGCCGCACGCAAATACTGACCCTGGAACCCGAGCTGTTCGACCTCGACAGCCGCGTGCGCCTGCCCGGACTCCTCGAGGCGGATGCCGCGGGCGAGGCGCCGCCCCTGGCGCCACGGCCGTTGCGCGACGCGGTGGACGACTGCCAGCGCCAGTGCATCCAGCAGGCCCTGGCCCAGTGCGACGACAACTGGGCCAGCGCGGCGCGCCTGCTCGAACTCGACCCGAGCAACCTGCACAAGCTGGCGCGGCGCCTGGGGCTGAAGTAGCCGCGCGCCGTTGATGCAGATCAAGGAGCCCGGGACGGGCAGCCAGCACACTCGGCGAACCTCCATTCCTGGGAACCGAGATGCTGGATGCCATTCGCTGGGACGCTCGGTTGATCCAGGCTTTCGACCGGTGCGGGCCGCACTACACCACCTACCCGCCGAGCGAGCGGTTCGAGGCCCGTGTGGGCGGTTTCGACCTGCTGCGCGCCCTGCGTGACAGCCGTCAGGCGCAGCGCCCGCTGTCGCTGCAGGTGCAGCTGCCATTGTGTACCGGCGAGACGCTCGCGCGCCGCAACCGGCCGTCCTACCTACAGTGCCTGGCCCATGAGGCCGACCTGATCGGCTGTCACCTCGGTCCCCGGCAGCGGGTCGAGCAACTGCACCTGGGCGGCGCGCCCAGTGCCCTCGATCATGATGCGCTGCGCCAGTTGCTGGGCCATCTGCGCCAGCGGTTCGCCCTGCTGGATGACGACTCGGGCGATTACGGTATCGAGATCGATCCCCGCGTGGCGGATTGGCCGACCCTGGGGCTGCTGCGCGAGCTGGGCTTCAATCGAGTCAGTATCGGGCCCCAGCAGCTCGGCCCGGCCAGGATAGGCCCAGCCCGGATCGGCCCGGACGAGGACGGCCCGCACCTGGCGCAGACCCGCTCCCTGATCGAGGCCGCGCGCACCTTGCACTACCGCTCGGTGAACATCGACCTGGTCCATGGCCGGCCCGGGCAGAGCCCGCTGGCGTTCGCCAGGACGGTGGCGGCCCTGATCGAGCTGCAGCCCGATCGCGTGTCGCTGTTCGATCACCGGGACCGTCCGGCCCGTTCGGCGCCGCTGCAGGCCCTGGACGATCCGGCGGCGAGCCAGGCCATGCGCCAGACCTGCATCGAGCAGCTGACGGCGGCCGGTTACCGTTACATCGGCCTGGAACTCTTCGTCCTGCCGGACGATGACCTGGCCATGGCCCAGGAAAAGGGCCGGCTGCGGCGCGGCGCGGGGGGCTACAGCGCCCACGGGCACTGCGACCTGATCGGCCTCGGGCTGGGTGCCATCAGCCAGCTCGGCGACCTCTACACCCAGAACTGCGAGGATCCCCGGCGTTACCAGGCGCGCCTGGCCGGCGGCCAGCTGCCGGTGGTTCGTGGCCTGCACTGCGCTGCCGATGACTTGGTGCGCCGTGCCGTGATCGAAACCCTGCTCTGCGACTTCGAGCTGGAATTCCGGGCTCTGGAAACCCGCTTCGGGCTGGACTTTCGCGGGTATTTCGCCGCCGCCTGGCCCGGCCTGGAGCGGCTGGCGGGCGAGGGCCTGATCGACTTGGACGAGCAGGGCATCGACATACTGCCGGCGGGGCGTCTGCTGGTCCAGGCCGTCTGCCGGCTGTTCGATCGGTATGATGCGCCGCCCTGCGCCCAGGCCCCCGCGCCGGGCTGAGGCTCGCTCGGGGTACCTCCATGGAGGAATAGGCTGACCGGCGGTTCGGGTTCAGGCTTGGCTGAAACACATCGCTTCGAGGGGGCCCGCATGGCCCACATGACCCATATGACCCACCTGGCACAAACGACCTTTCATTCCCTGCGCATCGCGGTCCTGACCGTCAGCGACACCCGCACCTTCGACACCGATACCTCGGGGCAGACCCTGATCGATCTGCTGGAGGCGGGCGGGCATGCCCTGGTCGAACGTGGCCTGGTCAAGGACGATATCTACCAGATCCGCGCGCGGCTCTCTCACTGGATCGCCGACCCCCTGGTGCAGGTGGTGCTGATCACCGGCGGCACCGGCTTCACCGCCCGGGACAACACCCCCCAGGCCGTAGCACCGTTGCTGGACAAGCAAGTGGAAGGCTTCGGCGAATTGTTCCGCCAGGTCTCGTTGGCCGAGATCGGCACCTCCAGCCTGCAGTCGCGGGCCCTGGCCGGCATCAGCAACGGCGTGCTGGTGTGCTGCCTGCCTGGTTCGCCCAACGCCTGCCGCACGGCCTGGGAGAAGATACTGGTCGAGCAACTGGACAGCCGCACCCGGCCCTGCAACTTCGTGCCACACCTGAAAACCCTGCCGGAGCAGGTCGGCGCGAGCTGCGGGAGTCGACAATGAGTGCCTGCGGTTGCGAGTCCGGCGGCCTGCTGCCGGTGGAACAGGCCATCGCCCAGCTGTTGAGCCGGGTGCCCAAGGCGCCGGCCCTGCAGCGGGTGCCGCTGGAGCAGGCCCTGGGCCGGGTGCTGGCCGAGGACATCCTTTCTCCGCTGGAATTGCCGGCCTGGAACAACAGCGCCATGGACGGTTATGCCCTGCGCGCGGCGGACCTGCCAGCTGCTGGCGGCTACCTGCCCGTGACCGGCCGGGTCGCGGCCGGGGAGGCCGCCCTGGAACCCCTGCCAGCCGGGCAGGTGGTACGGATCTTCACCGGCGCGCCGCTGCCGGCCGGCGCCGATACCGTGGTGCCCCAGGAGCGCTGCCGCATCGAAGGCGAGGGCGTCTGGTTGCCGCCTGTGCAGCAGGG
>DATDTH010000682.1:0-13502 GCA_035290985.1 Pseudomonas sp.
CACCCAGACATCGTAAGCCAGGTGGTCCGCGCCCTTGAGCCATTGGCGCACGCGTCCGGGGCCGGCGTTATAGGCCGCGGAGGCGAGGATCCGATTGCCGTTGAACTGGCCGTGGACCTGGCTCAGGTAGGCGGCGCCGAGCTGGATGTTCTTGTCCGGGTTGAGCACCTGCTGGGGCGAGGCCAGGGGAATGCCATAGCGCCGGGCGGTTTCCTTGGCGGTCGCCGGCATCAGCTGCATCAGCCCGCTGGCGCCGACGCCGGAGCGGGCATCGACCATAAAGGCGCTTTCCTGGCGGGTGATGGCAAATACCCAGCTGGAATGCAAGCCGCGGACCTTGGCCTCGCGTACCAGGGTCGGGCGGTAGGCCATGGGGAAGCGCACGTCCAGATCGTCCCAGTACTGGGCCTGGCTGATGGTGCGGATCGCCGGGAAATACCATTCCATGTCGTAGGCAAGGCGCGCCTGGGCCACCAGTTCGTCGCGGCTGAACAGGCGGCTGACGTGATACCACTCGCGGCGGCCATCGACTATCTGGCCGCGGGCATGGAACTCCAGGGCGCGGCGGATGCCGGCGGTATTGCGCACCTTCTGCACCAGGCTGGGGGCCAGCGCCAGGGGGCGGTTGTTCAGCTGATAGGGCGTCTTGATCTGGTCGGCGGCCATGAAGCCGTAAAAATCCCGCTCCGCGGCGACCGGCTGGTACAGACCGATCGGTTGCTGGCTGTTGGGTTCCGCCAGTTGCAAACTGCGGGCCTGCCAGTAGCGCCAGCGGTTGGTACTGGCCAGTGCCGGCGGCAGTTGCCGGCTCAACTGGTAGGCCTCGCTCCAGCGACCCAGGCGCAGCAGCAGACGCATGCGCCATTCGGAGACGGTGTTGTCCAGCAACTGCGGGTCGTATTGGGTCATCAGCGGCAGCGCGCGACTGTCGAAGCGTTTGGCCAGGGTCAGGCCGATCTCCCGGGCGATGGCGACCTTTTCCTCGACCGAGAACGGCAGGCGCTTGCTGTAGCTGTCCAGCAGGCCCAGGGCCTTCTCCGGGTCCTGGCGGGCCAGGCGGCGCAGCCCGAGGCCCACCACATCGGCCATGGCCTGGTTCGCCGGGACGAAGCGTCCGGTCTGGGTCAGCAGCAGGGGCTTCTGTGCCACTTCCACCAGCAGTTTGCCCTGGTTGCCCAGGGTCGGCAGTTTCTTCACCAGGGCGCTGGCCAAGCCATAGTTGCGGGCTTCGGCGGCCAGTTTGGTGCGCTTCCAGCGCTTTTCCTCGGTCAATTGGCCCTCGGCGGCCCAGCGGTCGAACAAGCGATCGCAGGCCTGGGGTTGGGATTTACCCACCAGCCAGAGGCGCTCCGCGGTCTTGTAGCCCTCGGCGCTCATGCCGTGACCGAGCTGATACTGGCCGAACAGGCAATCGAGTTCGGTGAAGTTCAGTGTCGGGTCATAGTGGTTGAGGAAGGGTTGCCAGTCGCCGCGTTCGGCCAGCCAGCGCAGCCAGCGCAGTTTCATCCAGCTGGCCTGGGGCAGGTCGCCGTGTTCGGCGAGGAATTTCTCGATCTCGGCGTTGCTCGCCCATTTCAGTCGGGCGGTCAGTTCGTCGTAGGCCAGGTGCGGCGTCAGTGGGTAATCGGCCAGGGCCTGGGCGTGGCGGCGATAGGGGCCGCTGTCGCCTTTGGCCAGGGCACGTTTGGCCTCGTCGTAATACTGGCGCTGCTGGGCCAGGCTGGCCGCTTGGGCGCTGAGGGTGGCTGCAGAGAGAAGCAGGCAGGAGAGCAAGCTGAACAGGCGACCGCGCATGACACTTCCGGGCAAAAAGCAAAAGATCGGCAAAAGACGCCGGGCCCTCTAGCTTAGCCTTTTGCCGGGGGCGGGCAAAGTGTCGCACCCGTTATGGGCCGCGCCTGAAAAAATGCCCGCCTGGCATCGACGCAACTCGGGTAGAATGCGCGCCCAGTTTTGGAGATGCTCATGACCCTGCTCAAGTTCACCGATGTGTCCCTGGCCTACGGCGCCATGCCGCTGCTGGATAAGGTCTCGTGGCAGATTGGCCGGGGCGAGCGCGTGTGCATCATCGGCCGCAACGGCACCGGCAAGTCCAGCCTGATGAAGCTGGTCAAAGGTGACCAACTGGGCGACGAGGGCGCCGTATGGCGCGCGCCGGGGCTGAAAATCGGCGAATTGCCCCAGGAATTGCCGCTCGCCGACGAGCGGACGGTGTTCGACGTGGTCGCCGAGGGCCTGGACGGCGTGGGCGCCTTGCTCGCCGAGTACCACCACCTCAGCCAGAACATCCACACCGATGCCGACCTCGACAAGCTGATGCATGTGCAGCAGGACCTCGAGGCGCGCGATGGCTGGCGCCTGCAGCAACTGGTGGACAGCACCCTGAGTCGCCTGCAATTACCGGCCGACAAGACCCTGGCCGAGCTGTCCGGCGGCTGGCGCCGGCGTGTCCTGCTGGCCCAGGCGCTGGTGTCCGAGCCGGACCTGCTGCTGCTCGACGAGCCGACCAACCACCTGGATATCGGCGCGATCGCCTGGCTGGAAGAGGCCATCATGGGTTTCCAGGGCGCCGTGCTGTTCATCACCCACGACCGGGCCTTCCTGCAGAGCCTGGCCACGCGGATTCTCGAGCTGGATCGCGGCGGCCTGATCGACTGGGACGGCGACTACGCCAGTTTCCTGGTGCACAAGGAAGCGCAACTGGCCGCGGAAGAAACCGCCAATGCGCTGTTCGACAAACGCCTGGCCCAGGAAGAGGTGTGGATTCGCCAGGGTATCAAGGCGCGCCGCACCCGTAACGAAGGCCGTGTACGGGCCCTGAAAGCCTTGCGCAATGAGCGCAGCGAGCGGCGCGAGCGCACCGGCAAGGCGAATATCCAACTGGATACCGCCGATAAATCCGGCAAGCAGGTCATGGTCCTGGATAACGTCAGCTTCGCTCACCCCGGTGGCCCGATTCTGATCAAGGATTTCTCCATGGTCCTGCAGCGCCAGGACCGTATCGGGCTGCTGGGGGCCAACGGCACCGGCAAGACCACTCTGCTCAAGCTGATGCTGGACAGCCTGCAACCGACCAGCGGCACGGTCGAGGTGGGCACCCGTCTGGATGTGGCCTATTTCGATCAGTTGCGCCATCAGCTCGACCTGGAAAAGACCGTGATCGACAACGTCGCCGAAGGTCGTGACTTTATCGAGATCGATGGGCAGAACCGCCATGTGCTGAGCTACCTGGGCGATTTCCTGTTCAGCCCGCAGCGTGCCCGCACCCCGGTCAAGGCCCTGTCCGGCGGCGAGCGGGCTCGCCTGCTGCTGGCCAAGCTGTTCAGTAAGCCGGCCAACCTGCTGGTACTGGACGAGCCGACCAACGACCTGGACGTGGAAACCCTGGAGTTGCTGGAGGAAGTGCTGCAGACCTTCCAGGGCACGGTGCTGATGGTCAGTCACGATCGGGAATTCCTGGACAACGTGGTCACCAGCACCCTGGTCTTCGAGGGCGAGGGCCTGGTCCGCGAATACGTGGGCGGCTACCAGGACTGGTTGCGCCAGGGCGGTTCGCCGCGCTTGCTCGGGGTCGGCGAGAACAAGGCGAGCAAGGCCGAATCCGCCGCTGCGTCGGCCACGGCAGCGCCAGCCGTGACCGAGGTCGCACCCGCGCCGGCCAAGAAGAAGCTAAGTTACAAGCTGCAGCGTGAGCTGGAAGCGATTCCGGGGCTGATCGACAGCCTGGAAAAGAAGATGGCCGCAGTGCAACGTGAAATTGCCGACCCCGCGTTCTACCAGCGCGCTTCGGGCGAGACCAGTGCTGTGCTGGCGAGCCTGGAGGGCTTGCAGCAGGAGATGGATGGCCTGTTGGAGCGTTGGGCGGAACTGGAAGCTTAATCAAGCTCTATCAAGCTCTATTGATAGTCTCTCGGAGACAGGCATGGCCCTCGAGTACCGTATTACCCTCGATGACAATCATGAGTTCAGTTACCGCATCGAACTGAGCCGTGACTACGACCAGGAGGTCGCGGCCGCGGCGCCGAAGTGGACCCGTCTCGAGTATCAGCAGTGCAGCAATTGCCCGCTGAAGAAAGAGCAGTACAGCCACTGTCCGGCGGCGGTCGATCTGCACCGGGTGATCGAGGACTTTCATGGCCTGCCGGCCTTCAAGAAGGCCCAGGTCTGGGTGCGTACACCTGAGCGCGAATACAGCAAGCATGTGGGACTCGAAGAGGGGTTGCGCTCCTTGCTGGGGGTGATCATGGCGACCAGCGCCTGCCCGATGCTGGGCAAGTTGAAGCCGATGGCGCAGAACCATCTGCCGTTCGCCAGCAGTCAGGAATTCACCTTGCGTGCCGTTTCGCTGTACCTGGCCCGCCAGTATTTCAACTTGCGCGAAGGCCGGCATGCGGATTGGGAGCTAAAGGGATTGGTGCGCATGTTCCAGCAATTGCAGCTGGTCAATCAGGCATTCTGGCAGCGGATCCACGACACCTGCGAAGGCGACTCCAATCTTAAGGCCTTTCTGACCTTCTTCTCCATGTCCACCAGCATGACCTATTCCCTGGAGACCCAGTTGCAGAAGATTCGGCCGCTGGTGATGAGCGCTGGCGACAGCTTCGACTAGCAAGTCGTTGATCAAGGTAGCGATCGACGGCTAGGGAGGGCTGAAACCGCGAAAAGTTCGCGGGTTCCACCTGGGCGGCCCTACCCTCCCTGCGAAAAACACAGAGCCCGTAGGGTGCGCTCAGCGCACCGCCGAAGCATCGCCGTCACACCAGCTTCCCGGTGCGCACGGCGCACCCTACAAAAAACGCTTCGGCGAAGCCGCGGTGTTGCTCATCGAGGCTTAAGACGGTATCTACCAGCGGGATCTAGGCAACGCAGGTAGTTTTTCAACAGCCTGTCAGGTCTTTTTCAGGCGTACGGCCAATACATCGCAGGGCGCGCCATGCAGCACGTCATTGGCGGTGGAGCCGAGCAGCAGGGCCAGGCCGTGACGGCCATGGCTGCCGACCACTATCAGGTCGCAGCCTTGTTCTTCGGCCAGGCGATGGATTTCCTGGCGCGGCTGGCCGTAGGTCAGGTGCCGTTGTTCGGCGCTCAGCTGGGGGTAGGCGCCGGCGAAGCTGTCCAGGCGTTCGCGGGCCTGGTCGAACTGCTGTTGCTGGAGCATCGACAGGTCCATCGGCACGTCGCCGCCAAACGCCATAGCCATGGGCTCGACTATATGCACCAGGGACAGTTTGGCCTGGCTGCAGATCGCCAGTGCCTGGGCGCGTTGCATCACCGGATGACACTCTTCCGTCAGATCGACGGCGACCAGAATGTGTTGGTAGGGCATGGAAGGTTCCTCTTGAACGGGGCCGATGTTGATCAGTATGACCGCCTTGGGCGCCTGTGGCAGTTTTTTGATGATGAGAGGACCGCATGACGCTTTGGGTAGTGATAGGGCTGCTGGCAGTGCTGCTCAGTCCCCTGGCCTGGCTGGTGCCCTCGCGGCGCCAGCAAGGACAGATGGCGATGCGTATGGCGGCGCGGCGGATGGGTCTGGCAATGCAGCTGGCCCGTCAGGAGTGGCCGCACTGGTTGCTCGAGGAGCCGCCCAATCCTTGTCCGCAATACCATCGGGCCCGGCGTGCCGGGCAGCGGGACAGTTGGTGCTATTGGCAGGTTGCCCCCGGGCAGTGGGTGAACCAGTGGCGTGAACCCTGCGTCGACACTCGCCTGATCGAGTATTTGCAGGCCTTGCCGGCCGATGTCTACAAGGTCGAGGCGGGGCCGCGGATGCTGGCCCTGTGCTGGGGCGAGCGCGGCGACGCGCAAGCCCTGCAGCCGGTGGCGGCGCTGTTGAAGGCCTTGGCCTGAAAAACAGGATGCCTGGAGGTTGCGCGGAGCCCGAACGGAACGCGGTCCCGTAGGGTGCGCTCAGCGCACCGTCGAAGCATCGCCGTCCTGGCTGGAGCTTGGCCAAAGAAAAAAGCCCGCTACGGGTAGCGGGCTCGAAGTTGGCCAGGCAGGCCGGTAAGGCGACAGGCACACCCTGTGGCGGGCCTGTTAAAGCTGGGTGGCGGCGTACTGGGCGGAGACCCCTTCCAGGCCATCGATGATGCTGTCGGAATACTTGCTGATCACGAAGGGAACCGCATTCTCGTTGTAGTTCTTCAACGATTTCTCGATATAGCGCCATTTTGTGTGGATGCTACTGAGCGCCTGGCGGGTTTGCGCCGTGTTCTGTGGCGCCTGGCTCAGGCTGTCGAGTCGGCTGGCGAATTCGCTGACCAGTTCCTCGATGGGTCTCGCCTCGCCGCCACCGAAGAAGGAGGCCCCGACCGAGGCGCTGCGCGAAGCATAGTCCACGGCAATGGCCTGCATCAGCAGGCTTTGCTCGCGGCTTTGCTGGGTCAGGTTGGGCACCTTTGTACCGCTTTCCTGTTGGATCTTGTTGTACAGCTCGGTGCTCAGGGCCAGTAATTGCTGATTGCGTGCGGCCAGGTCGGCCACCGGCTGCAGGTCGGTGAAGCCCTGGGTCTTGAGGGCGCGGGTCAGGCCGTCGAGGTCGGCCTGATAGCCCGTCCACTGCTGCTGCAACTGCGCGCGCAGGGCTTTCGAGCTGTCCCCGGGCATCTCGCCGAGTTCGCTCAGGCGGCTGCTGGCCTCCTGTACCGACTCGCTGATCATTCGTGCATAACGCTGGTCCCCCTCCATGCCATTGAACATGTAGAAGTCGCTCAGGCTCTTCTGTGCGGCCAGGCGCAGCTGATGCACTTTCAGCAGGTTGGTCTCTGGAGCGGCGGCCTGAGGGGCGGCGGCGAAGGCGGGAAGGGCGACAGCGAAAAGCGCACAGAAGGATAGGGCAAGCAATCGGCTCGACATGCGGCCCGACGATAGGCGGTTCGACAACAAGCGGCTCGACATAGTGGCGCAGCTCCGTGACAGCTTGTGCAGCTGTTAGTGTTTTTTGTTTTTTTTTGTTGCTTTTCACGGTCTGTTTCGCACAGGGCCGACGGTCGGGCAACTTGAGACGACTGTACCCGGAGGCTGTCTGTTTGGCTAGATGTGCGCGGGATCACGCTATTTGTCCGGTCTAATCCTGCTCGAGTCCCTTGATGTCGGCTTCACTGTTCCGGGCTTCGGGCTTCGATGGAGAGGGTTTGCACTTACATGGTGCGGGGGTGCTTCGATCTTGCGCAATTGACAAGTACCGGCTTTTCCGTGAAGGTGGGCACACCCAAATCAAACGGGCGTATGAATTGAGCGTTTGCCTCGTGCAACGACTCGTTATCACAGTCCGATTATCGCGTCGGTGGGTGTGTCAGGCTGGTTGAGGCTATCCTCGCTTGCTCTGTGGCGGCCAAGTCCGCTGCTCAGACGTCCGACGTGTACTGTTCAGCTTCCATACCGTGGAGATCAGTTGATGATTTACGAAGGTAAAGCCATCACGGTTAAGGCTCTTGAAAGTGGCATCGTCGAATTGAATTTCGACCTCAAGGGTGAGTCCGTCAACAAATTCAACCGTCTTACTCTGACCGAACTGCGTCAGGCGGTAGATGCCCTCAAGGCAGATGGTTCGATCAAGGGCGTGATTGTCACCAGTGGCAAAGACGTGTTCATCGTCGGTGCCGACATCGCCGAATTCGTCGAGAACTTCAAGGTGCCCGACGAGGAACTCCTCGCGATCAACCTCGAAGCCAACAAGATCTTCAGCGATTTCGAAGACCTGGGTTGCCCGACAGTCGTGGCGATCAATGGCATCGCCCTGGGTGGCGGTTTTGAAATGTGCCTGGCCGCCGACTACCGCATCATGGCCGAGAGCGCCAAGGTCGGCCTGCCGGAAGTCAAGCTGGGTCTGTACCCGGGCTTTGGTGGCACCGTCCGTCTGCCGCGCGTGATCGGTACCGATAACGCCATCGAGTGGATCGCCTCTGGCAAGGAAAGCAAGGCTGCCGATGCCCTCAAGGTCGGCGCCGTGGATGCAGTGGTCAAGGCTGACAAACTGCAGACAGCCGCCCTGGATCTGGTCAAGCGCGCCATCGCTGGCGAACTGGACTACCAGGCCAAGCGTCAGCCCAAGCTGGAAAAAATCAAGCTCAACGCCATCGAACAAATGATGGCCTTCGAAACCGCCAAGGGTTTCGTGGCCGGCCAGGCCGGTCCGAACTACCCGGCGCCGGTCGAAGCGATCAAGACCATCCAGAAAGCGGCCAACTTCGCTCGCGACAAGGCCCTGGAAGTCGAGGCCGCTGGTTTCGTCAAGATGGCCAAGACCTCAGCCTCCCAGAGCCTGGTCGGCCTGTTCCTGAACGATCAGGAGCTGAAGCGTAAAGCCAAGGCCTACGACGAAGTCGCCAAGGACGTGAAACTGGCCGCCGTATTGGGCGCCGGCATCATGGGTGGCGGCATCGCCTACCAGTCCGCAGTCAAGGGCACGCCGATCCTGATGAAGGATATCCGTGAAGACGGGATCCAGACGGGCTTGAACGAAGCCAGCAAACTGCTGGGCAACCGTGTGGAAAAAGGCCGCCTGACGGCAGCGAAGATGGCCGAAGCCCTCAACGCCATCCGTCCGACCCTGTCCTATGGCGATTTCGGCCACGTTGACCTGGTGGTCGAAGCCGTGGTCGAGAACCCCAAGGTCAAGCAAGCGGTATTGGCCGAAGTGGAAGGCCTGGTCAAGGAGGATACGATCCTGACCTCCAACACCTCGACCATCTCCATCACCCTGCTGGCCAAGGCACTCAAGCGTCCGGAAAACTTCTGCGGCATGCACTTCTTCAACCCGGTGCACATGATGCCCCTGGTGGAAGTGATCCGTGGCGAGAAGTCCAGTGACGTGGCGATTGCCACCACAGTGGCCTACGCCAAGAAGATGGGCAAGACGCCGGTCGTGGTCAACGACTGCCCGGGCTTCCTGGTTAACCGCGTGCTGTTCCCCTACTTCGGCGGTTTCGCCAAGCTGGTCAGTGCCGGTGTGGACTTCGTGCGCATCGACAAGGTCATGGAAAAATTCGGCTGGCCCATGGGCCCGGCGTACCTGATGGACGTGGTCGGCATCGACACCGGCCACCACGGTCGCGACGTCATGGCTGAAGGCTTCCCGGACCGCATGAAAGACGATCGCCGCTCGGCCATCGACGTGCTCTACGAAGCAGACCGCCTGGGCCAGAAGAACGGCAAGGGTTTCTACTCGTACGAGATGGACAAGCGTGGCAAGCCGAAGAAAGTCGTCGATCCGGTTACGCTCGAACTGCTCAAGCCGGTGGTCTACGAGCAGCGTGAAGTCACGGACGAAGACATCATCAATTGGATGATGATCCCGCTGTGCCTGGAAACCGTACGCTGCCTGGAAGACGGTATCGTCGAAGCCGCGGCCGACGCCGACATGGGTCTGATCTACGGCATCGGCTTCCCACCCTTCCGTGGAGGCGCGCTGCGCTACATCGATTCCCTCGGTGTGGCCGAGTTCGTCGCCCTGGCCGACAAGTACGCCGACCTGGGCGCGCTGTACCACCCCACCGCGAAGCTGCGTGAGATGGCCAAAAATGGCCAGAGCTTCTTCGGTTAAGCGCGCAACGACTAGAGCGAGAGTGAATTTATGAGCCTGAATCCGAGAGACGTGGTGATTGTCGACTTCGGTCGCACCCCGATGGGTCGTTCCAAGGGTGGCATGCACCGCAACACCCGCGCCGAGAACATGTCGGCGCACCTGATCAGCGGCCTGCTGGCACGCAACCCCAAGGTCGATCCGGCCGAAGTGGAAGACGTGATCTGGGGCTGCGTCAACCAGACCCTGGAGCAGGGCTGGAACATCGCGCGCATGGCGTCGCTGATGACCCAGATCCCGCACACCGCTGCCGGCCAGACCGTCAGTCGCCTGTGTGGCTCCTCCATGAGCGCCCTGCACACCGCAG
Source organism: Pseudomonas sp. (assembly GCA_035290985.1). GTDB lineage: Bacteria > Pseudomonadota > Gammaproteobacteria > Pseudomonadales > Pseudomonadaceae > Aquipseudomonas. The sequence continues at coordinate 9,894 of DATDTH010000682.1, forward strand.
CCCAGGCGATCATGACCGGCAACGGTGACGTATTCGTCATCGGCGGCGTGGAGCACATGGGTCACGTGAGCATGATGCACGGCGTCGATCCGAACCCGAGCATGTCCCTGTACGCCGCCAAGGCGTCGGGCATGATGGGCCTGACCGCTGAAATGCTCGGCAAGATGCACGGCATCAGCCGCGAGCAGCAGGATGCCTTTGGCGAGCGTTCCCACCGTCTGGCCCACAAGGCCACGCTGGAAGGCAAGTTCAAGGATGAAATCATCCCGATGCAGGGCTACGACGAGAACGGCTTCCTCAAGGTGTTCGACTACGACGAAACCATTCGTCCGGAAACCACCCTGGCCAGCCTGGCTGCGCTGAAGCCGGCGTTCAACCCGAAAGGCGGCACCGTGACTGCGGGTACGTCCTCGCAGATCACCGACGGTGCGTCCTGCATGATCGTGATGTCCGCCCAGCGCGCTCAGGATCTCGGCATCCAGCCGATGGCCGTGATCCGCTCCATGGCCGTTGCGGGCGTGGATCCGGCCATCATGGGCTACGGTCCGGTGCCTTCGACCCAGAAAGCGCTGAAGCGTGCGGGCCTGAGCATTGCCGACATCGACTTCTTCGAGCTCAATGAAGCCTTCGCCGCTCAGGCCCTGCCTGTGCTGAAGGACCTGAAAGTGCTCGGCCAGATGGAAGAGAAGGTCAACCTGCACGGCGGCGCCATCGCCCTGGGTCACCCGTTCGGGTGTTCCGGTGCGCGTATCTCCGGTACCCTGCTGAACGTGATGAAGCAGAATGGTGGCACCCTCGGTGTGGCTACCATGTGCATTGGCCTCGGCCAAGGCATCAGCACCGTCTTCGAACGCCTGTAAGGGTTCGCGGCGTTGCAAAGCCGGGGCCTGGTGCCCCGGTTTTTTATTTTTTGGCAGCGGTTTTTTATTTTTTGCTTAAACCAGCCCTGGGAATCCTCATATGCAACTCCAACCGGGTCTTTACCGTCACTACAAGGGGCCTGAGTACCGCGTGTACGGCGTCGCCACTCATTCGGAAAGCGAAGAGCAGGTGGTGGTCTACCAGGCGCTCTACGGCGATTACGGCCTCTGGGTGCGGCCGCTGAGCATGTTTCGCGAAACGGTCGAGGTCGACGGCGAAATCCTGCCGCGTTTCGCTCTGGTTCAGGCCGAAGCCGAGCCTTTTCCCAGGCCGTGAGCTAAGGTCTTCCAAGTCTCGCGCTTGACCTGAGCTTGGTCGCCACTATATATAGCGGTGCCGCATGAGGCGCCCCCCGCTTCATACCTTTCGAATTCAGGAATTTTCCGATCCATGGGCAAATCGCTGGTCATCGTGGAATCCCCGGCCAAGGCCAAGACCATCAACAAGTATCTGGGTAACCAATACGTGGTGAAGTCGAGCATCGGCCATATCCGTGACCTGCCTACCAGCGGTTCGGCCAGTGCCAGCAAGGAGCCGGTCAAGCGCGGCAAGGCCGCGGCCGAGGCGCCCGTGCTGACGCCCAAGGAAAAGGCCAAGCGGCAGCTGGTGGCGCGCATGGGGGTCGATCCCGAGCACGGCTGGAAAGCTCGCTACGAGATACTCCCGGGTAAGGAGAAGGTGGTCGAGGAGTTGCGCCGCCTGGCCAAGGAAGCCGACACCATCTATCTCGCAACCGACTTGGACCGCGAGGGGGAAGCCATTGCCTGGCACCTGCGCGAAGCCATAGGTGGGGATGACGATCGCTACAAGCGCGTGGTGTTCAACGAGATCACCGAGAAGGCGATCAAGGAAGCCTTCTCCAAGCCGGGCGAGCTGGACATCAACCGGGTCAATGCCCAGCAGGCCCGGCGTTTTCTCGATCGGGTGGTCGGCTACATGGTTTCCCCGCTGCTCTGGGCCAAGATCGCCCGGGGCCTGTCGGCCGGCCGCGTGCAGTCGGTGGCGGTCAAGCTGGTGGTGGAACGCGAGCGGGAAATCCGCGCCTTCATTCCCGAGGAATACTGGGAGATCCATGCCGACCTGGGCACCGCCAAGGGCGCCAATGTGCGCTTCGATGTGGCCCGGGAGAACGGCGAGGCCTTCAAGCCGCTGAACGAAGCCCAGGCCATGGCCGCGCTGGCCAAGCTCAAGGCTTCCAGCTACAGCATCGTCAAGCGCGAAGACAAGCCGACCAGCAGCAAGCCGTCCGCGCCCTTCATCACCTCCACCCTGCAGCAGGCGGCGAGCAATCGCCTCGGCTTCGGCGTGAAGAAGACCATGATGATGGCCCAGCGGCTGTACGAGGCGGGCTACATCACCTACATGCGTACCGACTCGACCAATCTCTCGGCCGATGCGGTGACCATGGTCCGCGATTTCATCGAAGGCGAATTCGGCAAGAAATACCTGCCGGCCAAGCCGAACCTGTACAGCAGCAAGGAAGGCGCCCAGGAGGCGCACGAGGCGATTCGCCCCTCCGACGTCAACCTCAAGCCGACCCAACTGTCCGGCATGGAGCGCGACGCCGAGCGCCTCTACGAGCTGATCTGGCGCCAGTTCGTGGCCTGCCAGATGCCGCCGGCCGAATACCTGTCCACCACCGTCAGCGTGGCGGCGGGGACCTTCGAGCTGCGCGCCAAGGGCCGGATTCTCAAGTTCGACGGTTACACCCGCGCCTTGCCCCAGATGAGCAAGCCCGGCGACGACGATGTGCTGCCGGACATGCTCCAGGGCGAAGTGCTGAAACTGAACCAACTCGACCCCAGCCAGCACTTTACCAAGCCGCCAGCGCGCTTCTCCGAAGCCAGCCTGGTCAAGGAGATGGAGAAGCGCGGCATCGGCCGGCCGTCTACCTATGCGGCGATCATCTCGACCATCCAGGAGCGTGGCTACGTCGCGCTGCACAACCGGCGTTTCTACTCGGAGAAGATGGGCGACATAGTCACCGGGCGGCTCGACGAGAGTTTTTCCAACCTGATGGACTATGGCTTCACCGCCGGCATGGAAGAGCACCTGGACGATGTGGCCCAGGGCGAACGTGACTGGAAGAACGTGCTGGACGAGTTCTACGGCGACTTCAAGGCCAAGCTGGATGTCGCCGCCGAAGGCGACAGCGGCATGCGCGCCAACCAGCCGACCCCGACCGATATTCCCTGCCGCGAGTGCGGTCGGCCGATGATGATCCGCACCGCCTCGACCGGTGTGTTCCTCGGCTGTTCGGGCTACAGCCTGCCGCCGAAAGAGCGCTGCAAGTCGACCATAAACTTGGTGCCGGGCGACGAAATCGCCGCCGATGACGAAGGCGAATCCGAATCCCGGGTCCTGCTCGGCAAGCATCGCTGCCAGAAATGCGGCACGGCCATGGATGCCTACTTGCTGGATGAGACGCGCAAGCTGCATATCTGCGGCAACAACCCGGACTGCACGGGGCACGAGATCGAGCAGGGTCAGTACCGGATCAAGGGCTACGAAGGCCCGAGCCTGGAATGCGACAAGTGCGGCAATCAGATGCAACTCAAGACCGGGCGCTTCGGCAAGTTCTTCGGCTGCACCAACGGCGACTGCAAGAACACCCGCAAGCTGCTCAAGAGCGGCGAGCCGGCGGGGCCGAAAATGGACCCGGTGAAGATGCCGGAGCTCAAGTGCGAG
>DATDTH010000683.1:0-3658 GCA_035290985.1 Pseudomonas sp.
GGGTACTGCGCAGCCAGGTCGTTGGTCAGGCTGAAGTCCTTGCGTACGTCGTACAGCTGCCAGCTGTCATCGGCGAAACTGGCCCGCGGCGTGCCCTCCCAAGGCGCGCGGTGGATGGTGCGGGCAAACCAGCCGTCCTGGTAGAAGGCGCGGTTGCCGGCGATCTCGAAATACTGGCTGGTATGCCGTTCCGGCGCCTTGGCATCGTCGAAGCTGTAGAGCAGGCTGGTACCCTCCATCGGCACCTGCGGCGTGCCGTTGACCACCTTGGGCTCCGGCAGACCGGCGGCCTGGAGAATGGTCGGGGCCACATCGATCACGTGACCGAACTGGCTGCGAATTTCGTTCTTCGCCTTGATCCCCTTGGGCCAGTGCACCACCATGCCGTTGCGGGTCCCGCCGAAATCCGAGGCCACCTGTTTCATCCAGCCGAAGGGCGCATCCAAGGCCAGAGCCCAGCCAGCGGCCATATGCGGATAGGTCTCGGGACCGCCCCACTTGTCCATCAGCTTAACCATGTCGGCCACGTTCTCCTTCACCCCGTTGAAGTAGGTGTATTCGTTGAACATGCCGTTCTCGCCACCCTCGCCGCTCGTCCCGTTGTCACCGGCGATGTAGAACACCAGGGTGTTGTCGGCCTGGCCGGTGTCCTTGACCGCGCCGAGCATGCGGCCAATCTCATGGTCGGTGTAGTCGACAAACGCGGCGAAGACTTCGGCCTGGCGGCTGAACAGGCGTTTTTCGTCATCCGACAAGGTGTCCCAGTCCTTGAGTGCCGCGGGCTTGGGCGCCAGCTGGGTGGTGGCAGGCACTATGCCCATCTGGATCTGCCGAGCCAGGGTTTCCTCACGCAGCTTGTCCCAGCCCTGGTCGAACTTGCCTTTCCACTTGGCGATCCACTCTTTCGGCACATGGTGCGGCGCGTGGGTGGCGCCTGGCGCGAAATAGACGAAGAAGGGCTTGGTCGGGGTCAAGGCCTTCTGGTATTTGATCCAGGACACCGCCTTGTCGGTCATGTCCGCCATGAAGTGGTAGTTCGGATCCTCCGGTAGCTCGACCGGGGCCAGGCCATCGAAGATATAGGGCGCCCATTGGTTGGTCTCCCCACCGATGAAGCCATAGAACTTGTCGAAGCCCTGGCGGGTCGGCCAGCGGTCGAACGGCCCCGACACCCCGGTTTCCCAGGCGGCGGTTTCATGCCATTTGCCGAAAGCCGCGGTACTGTAGCCATTAAGCCGCAGCATTTCCGCCAGCGGTGCGGTGGCATTGGGAATCTGTCCGGTATCGCCCGGAAAAGCCGTGGCCATCTCGGTGATAAAGCCCATGTTCACCGTATGGTGGTTGCGTCCGGACTTGAGCGCGGCGCGGGTCGGCGAACAGAGTGCGGTGGTGTGGAAGTTGTTGTAACGCAACCCCGTGCTCGCGAGCTCATCTAGGGTCGGCGTCGGGATGGGCCCGCCGAAGCTGCTGGTGGCGCCGAAGCCGAGGTCATCGATCAGCACTATCACCACATTGGGTGCGTCGGCGGGGGCAGTCACGTTGAAGGGCACCGGTGGTTTTACCGTACGCGCATCCAGGGCGCTATAGCGCGGGGGCACGGGCTGGGCAATCGGCAACTGGGTGCGATCCAAAGTTTCACTGCCATTTTGGGCCTGTGCCGCCGCGCCATGTAACGCGGGCAGCACGGTTAAACATGCAGCTAACTTGCGAAAGTTGATCATGATCACTCCTTTGAATACCGGAAGCTCGGCCTGGGGATGGTAGCGTCGGCTCTGGACTCGTCAATTAAACTTGGCTTTTTGCGCCACAGGCGTGTGAACTCAGTTCCCTCATGCACAGCCGTACTCCTGATTATGTTTCATCGAGCGCCAACGGGCGGGCGGCAAGCCGGCCCAGCGGCGAAAGGCTCGATTGAAGGAGGCCGGATCGGTGTAAGCCATCAAGTGCGCGACGGCCTGGATGCTCAGGTCTGTTTCCTTGAGCAACATGCTGCTGATGGCATAGCGTGCCCGGTCGACAATCTCGGAGTAAGTTGCGCCCTCCTGCTCCAGCAGCCGATTCAGCGTGCGCATGCTCACCCGCAAATGCAGGGCAATCTCTTGTCGATTGCATTTACCCGAGAGCAGCAGGGCATAGGTGGCCGTGCGCGTGCGCTCGACCCATTCGCGGTTATTGAGCCGGTCGAACTCAGTCGAGTTCTTCGCGCTCTGCCCAGGACATGGGCGCGTTGCTCGCGCAAGCGTATCGGCGGGAAATATAAGCTCCGTATTCTTGCGATCGAAATGACAGGGTGCGCCGAGCAAATGCGCGTAGATGTCCGGCCTCGCGGGTGACCTATGGGAGAAGGTCACTTCAGCCGGCACCCAGCCCGGCCCACAGAGCGCCTGCATGATGCGCAGCCCGATCATCAGGGCCGCATCCTGGACCAGTTGAATACCAGTAAAACCGCCTTCGAAGATGCCATAGCCCAGGGCCACGCTATCAAGCTCCATGTGCCGCAAGGTGACCACGGCGGCCCGATCATGGATATGCAGCGCGCGCTGCAATATATCCAGTGCCTGGCCAACGGTCGGCATCAGCAACATCATCCTGCCGCCCACACCGAGTTGCGCCATACCGCAACTACTGCCCAAGAGCAGCCCGAGGTGCTCGCAGTGCACCTGCTCCGCGGACAAAGCCAACAATTGTCCGACAATAATGATCGGCAGCACATTCTCAGGCTTGTCTAACAATCCACTGGGAATGCGTAACTCGTTAAGTATGGGTTCCAGGGAGCCGCCCAACTTCCTCATCAAGTCGGGCAGCGCCATCAACGGCGCAACCCGCAAATGACCATGGGCCAGCTCACTGGGTGTTTCAGAAATGGCCGCATCCGTTCTCGGCATGACAGGTGGCATCCACAGGTAGTCAATAATGCAGCTTGGTACTGTAAAACCGCGCAGGTCTTAATCTGGATCAATGTCACGGCGAGTTTATCGCAAAAAAGGCGTATTTACCTGCCGGCTTGGACTTGCGCCTTTTCAATATTGTGAAAAAGCGCTGGCAACTCCCATGCACTTCATTACGCCCCACGCACTGCAATCGAAAGCTCGGCGCCCCTCATTATCGTGACGCACCTCCCTATTTAGCCAATATGCAGCCTGTTTATCGCTTAATTCAGACGCAGCCCTCAAATAAGGCGCGCTGGTTGGTTAGGGGTGTCGCAATAACCAGAAGCGGCCATTCAAGGTGTCACCGAATAGCCCCGCTGTTTCATGCAATCGGTGTAGGCGGTCGCACTGTTCGCGCTGGTTGTCTCGGCCTCTCTGCGCGTCTGACGGCGCTCTTGGCGCTGCCGAACGCCGCCCACGGTCGCCCCGACTGCCGCGGCATCCCGCGCCTGATTCTGCCGGTACTCCTGTTTGACGTCGTCATCGATCTGGTCATAGACCTCATCGTGCCGACGCCCCCGCACCTCGGCCACCGCGGCCCCGGCGACCGCTCCGGCCGCCGCACCGCGGGCGCGCCCACCCGCCTGAGGACTGCTGGTGCTGGCGGCACTGCTGTTGCCCGCCTGGGCTTGGCAGGCGCTGATGTCCTGCTGGATGGTCTGGCTGGATTGCCCGTGAAGGGGCGTTACCGTCTCTGCGACTGCCGGCAGGCCCAGCAGCGAGAAGAG
>DATDTH010000684.1:0-10854 GCA_035290985.1 Pseudomonas sp.
TAGAATTAACTGTATATCCATCCAGATCGGATATTCCTCCGACCTACGATCAGGAGCCAAGCCATGCTGAGCTGGGACGAATTTGATAAGGAAGACGGCGACGTCGCCGCACCGACCGGCGCCTCCGCCGCGGTGGTCGACTCGAGCCTCGAGAAACTCGACAGCGCCGGCGGTGCCGCCGCTCACGAAGCCCGTGCCGTCAGCGCCGACGACTCGGCCGCCATCGCCCGCGCCAAAGCCGCGCTGGACGACCTAGACGTAGCCGAAGGCCTGGCCGAACTCGAAGGCGCCTCGGCCCGTGTCGCGGTCGACGAAAAGCGCATGATCAACTGCCGCGCCGACCTCAACCAGCTCGTGCCCTTCAAGTACGACTGGGCCTGGCAGAAGTATCTGGATGGTTGCGCCAACCACTGGATGCCGCAAGAAGTAAACATGAACGCGGACATCGCGTTGTGGAAGACCCCTGAAGGCCTGACCGACGACGAGCGCCGCATCGTCATGCGCAACCTCGGCTTCTTCTCCACCGCCGACTCCCTGGTGGCCAATAACCTGGCCCTGGCCGTGTACCGCCTGATCACCAACCCCGAGTGCCGCCAGTACATCCTGCGCCAGGCCTTCGAGGAAGCGATCCACACCCACGCCTACCAGTACTGCATCGAATCCCTGGGCATGGATGAAGGCGCGATCTTCAACATGTACCACGAGATCCCCTCGGTGGCGAAGAAGGCGGCCTGGGGCCTGAAATACACCCGCGCCATCTCCGACCCGCAGTTCAACACCGGCACGGTGGAGAACGACAAGATCCTGCTGCGTAACCTGATCGCCTACTACTGCGTACTGGAAGGCATCTTCTTCTACTGCGGCTTCACCCAGATCCTCTCCATGGGCCGGCGCAACAAGATGACCGGCGTCGCCGAGCAGTTCCAGTACATCCTGCGCGACGAATCCATGCACCTGAACTTCGGCATCGACGTGATCAACCAGATCAAGATCGAGAACCCGCAACTGTGGGACGCCGAGATGAAAGACGAGGCCTCGCAGATGATCCTGCAGGGCACCCAGCTGGAAATCGAATACGCCCGCGACACCATGCCCCGCGGCGTGCTGGGCATGAACGCAGCGATGATGGAGGACTACCTCAAGTTCATCGCCAACCGCCGCCTGACCCAGATCGGCCTGAAGGAAGAATACCCCGGCACCACCAACCCCTTCCCCTGGATGAGCGAGATCATGGACCTGAAGAAGGAAAAGAACTTCTTCGAGACCCGAGTGATTGAGTACCAGACGGGTGGGGCGTTGAGCTGGGATTGATTTCTCACTGACTGCTTAGTTAGCGCTTTACCTGAAATTTAAGCTCGGGGCGCGACAAAGACGAAAAGCCCCGCCTAGTGCGGGGCTTTTTATTAGAGCAGAACTAGCCACTGCAGGACACTATATACATGTCAACCTCCAACATTGACAACTTCAACGAAGTCACAGGCAAGGTCTTAGCATATCTTTACATGAATTTCCCAATACCAATGGATTTAACACCATCAACTTTAGGTATAGAAGAAGCCTCTACTGGTATCTATGACCCAGTTTCTGGCACTGCTATTGGGGAAATGCCTCGATCCGATGACGAGATATTTTTCTTCCACAGCATTAATTGGCTGATTGCAACCGGCTATATATCTGCCAGCAGGTACACTGCCTCGACACAGTTTTGCCAATCTGTTTTAACCGCCAAAGGACTTGAGGTATTGAAAGCAACACCATCCAGCCTTACAAGCAGTTCATTTGGACAACAGCTTCAAGAGGCCACTAGCGCCGGAATGCTAGACACCATAAAAGGATTAACGAACGAAGCACTGAGTAGAGGCATTGGTTTAGCAAGCAGCGCTGCAATCGCCTGGGTAAGTTCTTCAAGCTAACAAAGGGAGACAGATTTATCTTCCGCACCTTATGTGCCAAAAAACGACAAATTTTTTGCTGAAACTCCCAGGCCCCGCGCGGTCCTTAATGCGCGCCCCAACAGAAACATTGAGCTGCCGCAGTCTATTGGCACAAGCAACATCCGCAACCACACAACAATCGCCTATATAGAAATTCGCCCATGAAACCTACCCTTTTGACGATTTCCGCCGCCTGCCTGTTCGACCCCGCCGGACGCCTGCTGCTGGTACGCAAACGCAATACTCGAGCCTTTATGTTGCCTGGTGGCAAAGCCGAGCCCGGCGAGGATGCCCTGACAGCGCTGACCCGTGAACTGGCGGAAGAGTTGAACCTCGACCTCGCTCCAGAGGCCTTGAGCCCTATCGGCCAGTTCCATGCCCAAGCTGCCAACGAAGCCAATACCTGGATAAACGCCAGCGTCTTTCGCGCCCGCCTGCCCCACCCCGTCAGCGCCGCCGCGGAGCTGGAAGAACTGCACTGGCTCGCGGCAGGCGACACACCACCCAACGAGCTGGCCCCACTGCTGCGCGACCATCTACTGGCGCTGCTGTGGCCAGACAACATCAAGCTGCGCAGGGCTTCGGGGTCGGTGACGTCGAGGTAATCGCTGGTCACCACACGCACCCGGGCGGCCGCTGCGGCCTCCTCGCCCGGTTTCACCCGCGCCAGCAAGTCGGGCAGCAATAGCCGCAGCCCGGTGCTCTTGATAAAGGCCACCACCAGGTCGACTTAGTGGGCGCTGTTGATCGCGGCGCACAGGTGCGGCAGGAAGTGATCCTGCGAGCCACCGGTGACCAGGCGCGCGGGCGGCACCGGCTGGCGCCGGACCAGCACATTCAGCCAGGCGTCGCTACGCCCCGGGCGCTGGTCGGCGGTATTCCAATAGTGCACATCGTCGACCCCCGGCAAGGGCGCCAGCCAGGCATCCATCTGCGCTTCGAGCGCATCGGTAAACCGACGGCCTTGGTGCTCACGCTCGCCTTCGCCGAGTTTGAAGCTGCAGTAGAAGGTCCCGCCCGGTTTCAAGGCTTGCCACAAACGCGCAAGCGCGTCGGGCATCTGCCCAGGGGGCACATGCAGCAAGCTGGCGCAGGCCCAAACGCCGTCATACAGGCTGAGTTCGGCGACTTCGGCAAAGGTCCGTACCTGCACGGGCTGCCCGAGGTGTTCACTGGCCAGAGCCGCCAGGGCTGGCGAAGCATCGAAGGCCGCGATGCGATAACCCCGTAGGGCAAACGCCCTGGCATCGCGCCCAGAACCGCAGCCAGCATCCAGAATGAACCCGCCGACGGGGATCGACGCGAGAAAACGCGCATACAGCAGGCCCATGTCCACGCCGACAGTTTCGGCAAAGAACTGCTCGGCGTTCTGTTCGTAGTAGCTGTGCGTGTCGCTCAAACTTCGCTTCCTTGTGCAACCGCCCATGCCTGGGGCTCGAGAGACAGCGCAGGTACTCGCCGCTTATAAAAACTGCTTTTTGGCACAAGGCTCGGGGCCAGATGCCGGCCGCCTAAATGCTGGCCCCATGCTATGGAGCTTTTCTTTACGGATCCAGAGTGGTTACCCATACAGGTAAAGTTTTCGCACAGGAGTTGCGGGCATAAAGCGCAGGCAGTCGGTGGCAGGGGTTCGCGTTCGCGCCTGATGGCAGCTCGCAGGATGGCTCGGACCGCGCAGGTTGAGCCAGCGATCCCCATCAAGCAAAGGCTTGAACGGCGCAAATCCTGCGTTTGATAGAGCAGGTGACGCTTGCTCATCACATACAAGATTTTGTATTTTTAATCGTTCCCACGTCGAGACGTCGAACCGTCCGCGTGGGAATGCAGCCCTCAACGCTCCAGCGCCCACCCGTCAGCACCTGAGCGTCAGAGGCCACGTGGCGGCGGAGCGTCACAGGCTAGGCTCCCACGCGGAGCGTGGGAGCCATCGGCATGCATGACACGCCCCCCTAAGCCCATAGTCTTTTGCGGCAGCGCCCTCAGTGACCTGCGCACTTTTCAGAAGAACACCCAGAAAACCAGCCGCGCGGACATTGTGCTGGCCACCCAACGACTGAAGAACTTGATAAGGGAGTTAGGCCCATGAGCCAAGGTTTCGAAAGCGTCTGGGATGCCATTGAGGACACCCCAGCTCAAGCCGAAAACATGAAGGTGCGCTCCGCGTTGATGATCGCCCTGAAAGAACGCATCGAGGCTGAAGGCTTGTCGCAAGCCAATGCCGCCAAGCTGTTCGGTGTGACGCAGCCGCGTATTTCTGATCTGCTTCGCGGCAAGATCACGCTGTTCAGCATCGACACACTGATCAACATGCTGGCCACCGCCGGGCTGCATGTAGAGCTGCATATCGCTCAAGCGGCCTAGCATCCATGATGCCCTGACGCGGAGCGCCACAGGCGTATGCCCGCAATTTCTAAAGTTCGCGGGTTGCACCCGCCCTACCAGAGCCTCGCTGCACCGCCTGACCTACGGGCTTCACCGAAGCGCTTTCGTAGGTCGGGTTAGCCGCACAGAACACCGGCCTGACAAACCACGCCGCACCCGCCGCGCGGTGTAACTCGACAATAGCGGAGCCCGGGTTGCGCGCGGTGGCAGGCCGCTTTTGTAGCCCAGATAAGCCTTGGCGCAATCCGGGACAGCGGGTTTCACCGAAGCGCTGCGGTGCGCTGAGCGCACCCTACGAGTCCGCGTCTCTGCGCGCACGGGCTAGGTCAGTCACGTAGGTATCCGGATTGCGCAGCAAGGCTGAGTTTACTTTTAACCGTAAATCTTGAACTGGATGCGTACTCCAGGCCGAAGTGCAAACAGCGAGGTGGCCTGGATACCCGCACCGCATGGAAAACGCTTCGCGATTCTGATCGTCCCATGGAGGACTATTCGGCCAGGGCGTAAATCTTGCGAAGACGTTCGATCACTAGTGGCAACGTGCTGCCTCGCTCCATTCCCAGGCCTTTCAAGTCCGGGGCGTTGGCTGGTAGCTGCTGCAGAAATTCGTTCATCTGCAGCGCCACCTTCTCAGGCAAAGCGATGGCCAGTGCAGGCGACAGCAGTTGGCTCAGGCGCAACACGTCATTCAGATGCTTACGTACATTGCGACTATCGATGGGTTCACCCGCCCGCTGCCTGGCGCTGAGATCAAGCCAGGCGCTCGCCTTCAGCGGGATCAGATGTTCGGCATTCAACCAGGTGATTTCATCGGCGGTTTGCCGCCCGGCCAGGATGAATCGGTAGTACTGCTCATCCAACAAAATCGCGGAGAGGCTGGACACCGCATCATCCACCGGGACAGGCGTGAGTTGAGCGCCCTCATGCAACGGCAGGCCATCAGGGGCCCGTGAAAACAATTCCAACATAACCGGATAGCTGGGGTCGGCCGGTTTCTGGAAGCGGTAAAACTGCGGCGGCCTGCCGCCCTTTTCGCGGACTTCATAGCCGCCCGCTTCCACAAATCGCCAGAACTGTTCGGCAAACCGGACATCCAGCGCCTCGACGATCAGAACCAGATCCAGGTCCTTGGTGGCGCGGAAGTCCAGCCCCACCTCCTCCATGGCCAAGGTGGCGGCCACGCCGCCAATCAGCACATAGCGATCGGTGAAGTCGGCGAAATGCCTACGAAAGATATCCAAGCCTCTTACCATGGCAGCTGCTCCTGAAGATCGTCCATGGCCTGACGGACGCGCTCGTCATGCACATCCTGCAGACTCAGAATCAGTGAAAGCGGGTCGACCAAAGGGCTACCCTCGATCATGTCCGGGCTATAGCGCCAAATCTGCACCCTCTCCGCGCCGGGCTCTTTGTGCGGCAATAGCTGAATGCTCTTGTGTTGCATCCGCTTCCATTGTTCCGCGCTAAGCGCAATTTCCCGGGCCGCGGGTTCGCTCAACAGCGATTGCCGCGCCAGGGCGCTTTCACCCGCCAGCCGCGCCTGCTCATCAAACCGAGGCTCAGGCCATAACCATAGATGCTTGCTCACAGGACTGCGCAGTAGCGGCAGGGCGCGCTGCCAGGTATCGCGTGGGCCCTGTTTGAAGCGCAGCCAGCGCTCGCGGCCCTTGTCGACCGCTTCCACCAGACCGGCAGCCATAAGCTCCTTCGCCGCACGGGACAAGGTCATAGGCGTGTAACCCAAGCGCGCGCCTAGCTCAGCCGGATGCACCTCCGTCCGCCAGGTATTGAGCAAGGCGCTGATCAGCAGCGCCTGAGTCGCAGGGCTTAAGCCTTTATCGGAAGAACGCTGGCGCGTGCGAAAGTACTCACGCAGATCGAGGCCCAGATCCGGCAGGTAGAGCTGATTGCCGGGCACGATAAAAGGTACGTGCTGGGTGATAAGCCGTTTGCGCTGATATGAGCTCATCTCATGGGCGACAACCACACCTGTTACGCCGGTGAGTTCCGCCAACTTATCCAGGCGCTTGCGCAGCTCGCTGGCCCCCTGCTCGGCATCACGCGCCCACAACAGCACATAGCGATGGCCCAGCAGCTCCAGGGCGGCGAACTCGTAGGCATCCTGCAGATAGAACGGCAGAGCGGAGACCTCAGGCCAGGGCGCGATGCTCACTTGCAGCCCCAGGGTCTCCATCAGGTAGCGTTCGATCTCGATATTTTGCATGACAGCGCGCTCACTAACATTGTTATCGCACGCTAACATTAGAATTGTTAGCGTGCAATTTTACTGTTATTTGCGCGAGAATGGGTTGGGCAAGGCCGCGCCAGAGACATTGATCCTGCCCTTTGTGATCCGGTGCTCCCCGCTGCTGGTGACACATACTTGCGGCACCCTCGGCAGCGAACTAAACCAACAGGACTGAGAGTCTGTGAAAAAACTCTCGCCTACTGCGGCGCTCGATATTTTCACAACCTCTGAGTTTTCAGGAGGCCAGCATGCAAACCTTCAACATCCATGAAGCCAAAACCCATCTATCCCGGCTTGTCGAGCAAGCGGCCAAAGGCGAATCCTTTGTGATCACCAAGGCAGGCAAGCCTATGGTCAAAGTCGTTCCATTGAACACACCAGAGGCCGGTCAATTAAAGCGCCTTGGGTTCATGGCTGGCCAATTCACCATCCCGGATAATTTTGACCGAATGGGTAGCGCTGAAATCGAGCAGCTTTTCGGCGGTGATGAATGAAACTGCTGCAGATCCATGACAAAACCTCTCGCCTCTCTATCAGCAAATCCTGACCTGCAAATCCTGGTACGGAGCGGCTTTTGCTGGGCATCCCCTTCGCCTTCGAGGGGGCAGTGATACCCGCCGGCCTACAGCGTACACAGCCCTCCCGGCACCGCCCTAACCCAATCCCGCACAGCCTGAATGGTCGGGTCGTTCTTGCGGTTTTCCGGGTACACCAGAAAGAAAGGCTTGCCTTCCAGTTCCGGACCGAAAGGCTGTACCAGCCGCCCTTCCCTCAGCTCATCCTCGATCAGTTGGCGGCTCATCAGCGCCACGCCCTGCGCGCCGAGGGCGGCCGAGACCGCATGGGTCTCGTCGGAGAAGACCAGCCCGGCGCTGACATCCAGGCCCGACACCTTGGCCTTCTTCTGCCACGCAGCCCAATCAACGGGTGAAGAAACAGCAGCCTGATTGCGGAAATGGATCAGCGAATGCGTTGGCAACTCGGCCGCATCATGCAAGCCGAGCAGCGGGCTGCAGGCCGGGATGAAGCTGTTGTCGAACAGCTTCTCGGCCACCAGCCCCGGCCAGCGGCCAGCGGCCGTCGCCATAGCGAATGGCGATATCCGCGGTGACGCCATCCAGCGCGACCGGTTCATGGGAGGCGTGGATGCGCAGGTCAACATCCGGATGGGCATCGCGCAGCAGGCAGACCCAAGGCAGCAGCCAGCGCACCGCCACAGCAGGCGTGGTGCTGAGTGTAATGGCCTGGCGACAGGGCACCGCGCTGAGACGTACCGCCGTTGCGCTGATGCTGTCGAACGCGGTTTCCAGCACCTGCTGCAGCTCGCGCCCCTGGGCGGTCAATTCGAGCTGGCGCGGCTTGCGCAGAAACAGCGCGACACCGAGCGACTCTTCCAGTGCGCGAATCTGGTGACTGATCGCCGTAGCGGTAACCGAGAGTTCTTCCGCGGCCAGCTTGGCGCTCTCATGGCGGGCGGCCGCCTCAAAGGCCCGCAGGGCGGAAAGCGAAGGTAACCAGCGCTGAGCCATAGATGAATTTCTCTCATTCGTACCGGAAAATAATCATCGTTTGTCGCCCTTGAGGGCTGAACTTAGCCTGAGTCTGCTGCGAACAACAGATGAATTCAACTTCGAACAGGAGACTCGACATGCCGCACATTCTGCACCTGGATGCCAGTGCCCGCCCCGGCCTCGCCGGCACGGATCAACACGGCTCGCACAGTCGCAACCTCACTCACCGCTTTACCAGCCGATGGCTGGCCCAGCGTGCGCAGGACAGCCTCACCTACCGGGACATCGGCCAGAACCCGCCGTCCTTTATCAGCCATGACTGGATCGCGTCCTCCTTTACCCCGGAGGAACAGCGCGAGCCGTGGATGCGCGAAACCCTGGCGGAGAGCGACCAACTGGTCGATGAGTTGATTGCGGCAGACGTGCTGGTGCTTGGCACGCCGCTCTACAACTTCGGCATGCCTGCCGCGCTCAAGGCGTGGATAGACCAGATCGTGCGCCCCGGCAGAACCGTGGACATCGATGACAGCAACCCGCTCGACCCTTACGTGCCGAGGCTGGCCGACCGGCCGCGACATGCCGTCATCCTCACGGCCAGAGGCGGTATCGGCTTTGGCGTCGGTGGCGCGATGGCCCATATGAACCATCTGGAACCGAACCTGATCAGCGCCCTCGGGTTTATCGGCATTACCCAGGTGCACCAGATTGCGATCGAGGGGCAGGAAGTGGGGGGAGAGTTGCTGGCCGAATCGGTGGCTCAGGGCCTGAACCAGGTCGATGCCTTGGTAGCGGAGTTGCAGCGGGCGCTGCAGGTAAACCGGACACCAGCGCCGGCCTGAAAATCCGCCCGGGGAAACTCGCTGCCGGGGCGCGACACCGTACAAGTAGGCTGTACTCGCCGAAGGCAGTACACCACAGGGCGACCAATATGGAATGCAGGCTGCAGCCAAATGCGCGGGACTGTCGCTGAACTACGCGCCGAGCGTAGCGACGCCCGGTCCACCCTACATCCTTGCTGCACAGGATCGACCGATCTGGATACCCGCCTTCGCGGGTATGACGAGTCAGTGGGAGTCCGGCTCCCGCAGGTAGCCCGACTTTCCTGAAAATGCGCTAGAGTCAAAATCCGCACTTGAATGACGCCCATCACCCGCGACATACAAAGGATTCCGCAGCATGGCGCTACGTATTACCGCACTGTTTTTTGGCCTGAGCCTGGCTACAGTCACCCACGCAGGCGAGTTGAATGAGGCTCAGTTCAGGTATCAAGGTGCTGCCAGCTGCATTGACAGACTGTTCTTCGAAGACGGTTACCAGGAAGGTGATAGCGCACGTGAAAAACTCATCAGCGAATTTCTCACGCACCATCAACTACCCAGGTATGACGAAGCGCGTTACAACCAAGGCCAAGCCCCAGGCACCGATTTAGACATGCAAGCCTACATGGCTGGCTACGACCTGTGCTCAGAAGATGCCGACTATGTCACCGCCCTTGGCAAACGCCACGGCTATCAATTGCCCGAAGAATAAAAATCACAGGCACTGCACAGTGGCTGGCATACAAAAACCAGTGCCAGGCGTACTTTTTGGACTACCTGCGATAAATATCATAGGGCAGCAGAAGGGTATCAACAGCAATGTCCACTGGCAGCGAGGAGATAACGGCAACAGGGCAGACTATCGAAATCCAACAGAAGACAGTCGAGTAATCGTATCCGGTACCGAGCCCACCCGTCAGAAGCAGGGCATCCGCTTTGGTGCCCAGATAATAGTCTTCAGATAGCAAACCATAGGGCGTAGAGCCCGCTGCGCGCCCAATTACAGTGCCACAGCCTGAAAGCACCAGCATCACAAGCACTAGAGAACATATCCGCACGTACATATCACTTCCCTTGAATTAACCATTTTTTCGAACCATTAACGCCCAGGCTCATGAAGGCCGAGTTATGCAAAGAACACAGCGGCCGAACTTGCCACGATGGGGGATACGGGCAGCGGGCTTTGCGCTCATGGGCATGTTCCCTGGCCGAGACCTTTGACGCGAAACTGCATGGGACTTGGCATGCATTGGGCTGCGCAGTTTACCCAGCCGCGCGCCTCACGGGCTTGGGCCAGAGCGGTTTCTTGAACGAACGCACATACCGGCCGGGATGAGCTCAGGCTTCGCAGCGGAAAAGGGCGCGGCGCGGAGCGTCACAGGCTAGGCTCCCACGCGGAGCGTGGGAGCCATCGAGGCGAAGCAGTGCGTGCCAGCTGTCGAAGAACATGCCGTCCTTCATTGCCTCCTTGCGCCAGGCCCCGCGGACGAGCTGGGACCGTGGACGGGAGCAACAACTCCGTGGCGACCGGTATGAAAAACCCGGCCATGGGGTGTGGTGGCCGGGTCGGGTCGAAGGTACTTCGATCAGGCCTTGTCGACACCCCGCTTGATCGCGTCCTTGGCGTCACCCTTGACCTGTTGGGCCTTGCCCTTGATCTGCTGGGCATCGCCTTCGCCTTCGAGGCGGGAGTTGTCGGTCACCTTGCCGACGCCCTCCTTCACTTTCCCTATGGTTTCGTTGGTATGGCCTTTGATTTTGTCTGTAGCGCTCATGTGACACCTCGTATTTAGGGGGGTACAGAGGTGTGGAGCCGGGGTACGGCGAAATCGTTTGATCTATTTCATTGATCTGACGAGCCGAATGAGTGGAAACGCAGCCGACTCGCACGACCAGGTTGATCGCGACCGATCGCCGGAACGGCGCGTCACAGGCGGCCTTACCACGCGAACGGCTCGACG
>DATDTH010000685.1:0-8483 GCA_035290985.1 Pseudomonas sp.
GGCGGCTCGGCCACTTGCAGGGCCTCGACCACCAGCTGCTGTTCGTCGCCGCGCTGCAGGTAGAACAGCTGGCCGGCTGCGAAGGCTAGGGATTGGTAGGCACCGCCCAGGGCACCGAGACGCTCGCTGCCGCGCCAGACCTGCCAGCTGTCGCCATGCAGGTCTTCGCTGACCCGCAGCCAGCTCAGCTCGCCATCGAAACGGGCCTCGCCGACGCGACCGACCACAGGCAGCGTCTGGGCCGCGCCCAGGTGCAGACCTTGCGCATCCGCGCTCAGGTTATGGCCTTCGACCGCGCTGGCGCTCCAGCTGATCAGGCGATTGCCTTCGAGGGCGAAGCCCAGGCGGTCCGCCAAGGCCAGGCTGGCCGTGCGCCGCAGCGCCGGCAGCGCGCCGTCGTCCAGTTGCAGCAGTTCCAAACCGGCGCGGGTCAGCACGGCCAGGCGCTGGCCATCGACCTGCACCTGGCGGATCTCGTCGTCCAGGCTCAGCCCGACCAGCTCGGCGAAGCCCTGCTGGTCGAAGGCGAAACCGGAAATCTGCTGGCCATGGCGAACGAACAACAGGTTGCCGCTGGCACCGACCAGGCGCCCGGCCGTGGCCTGCTCCTGGGCCGGCTGCCAGGCGTTGTCCTGCCAGCGCCAGACGCGCAGGAAGTCGTCGCCCTCGCGGCGGATCTGCGCGACCAGCGCGCTGCCGCTGAAGAACAGCTGCTGCACGCGCCCGCTGTCGCGGCTTTCCAGCAGGCCATCCAGGGTATTGAGGCGGTAGCCGTCGCTGCTGCGGTTCTCGCTCCAGGCCAGGGCCTGGGGATGGCCCGCCAGCGCGGTCAGCAGAGCGGCCTCATAGCCTTTCTCGATGCTGTCGCGACGGCTCTCGCCCTGCAGATAGGCGAGTTTCGCCAGGCTGTGGGAGGCGGTTTTTTCATGGCCGGAACGGTCGCGCAGGATGGCCTCGAGGCGCAGCGCGCTGCCCTCCGGACGGCTGCTCCAGACCTGGCGCGCGGCGCTGAAGGCCAGGGGCACCGGGGCGGCGGCATCGCTCGGATCGAACAGTTCGAGCCGCGAGCTGCTGCTGAAGTCCTGCATGGTCGCCGGCGCTGGCGCGTCCAGCCAGAGCTGGGTACCGGCCAGCAGGGTCTGGGCCGGTTGCAGGCTCAGGCTCGGTGTTTCGTCTATGCCCTGGTCGGCGCGCAGGTTGAGGATGCGCTGGGTGCGCAGGGTCTGGCTCTGCCAGCTGGCCTCCATGCGCAGCACCAGCACGCCATCGCTGGCGACCTGGGGCGCCGTCAGTTCGAGCTCGAGGTATTCGTCGTCATCCAGCGCGCGGTCGAGGACGCGAGGCGCAGGGTTGTTCGGGTGCTGCGGATCGCCGCCGATATCCAGGTACAGGCGGGCCTGCTCCAGCTGACGCAGCCGCACACGCACCGCCAGGGGTTCGCCGGCCTGCACGACCAGGCCATCGGTCGGTGCGAGGATAGTCAGTTCCGGCGCACCGACGCGGCTGTCATACGGCTGCAGGGTGACGCTGGCCGTCGAGCTGATCAGGCCGTTGAGATCCAGGGCGCGAGCGACTATGCGCAGCGGCTGGCTGGCATCGGCGGCGACCGGCACGCGCAGGCGGCTCGGATCGGCCAGGCGCTGGCAGGCCTGGGCATCGGCGAACGGATCGGGGGTCTGGCTGTCGACGCAGGCTTCGACCCGGTCGATGCCATAGCGGTCATAGCTGCGCAGCACCACCTCGGTGGTCTCGCCGCGCGGCACGAACTCGCCGTCCAGCGGGGCGATGATGCTCAACTGCGGCGGCGTGCGGTCGGCCACCAGGTCGTAGCGCCCCTGGAAGTACTGGTAGCCGAGCAGGCCGGCCTGGCCGACGCCGATGCGCAGCTCCGCCGTTAGCGGATAAGGCGCCTGGGGGCTACCCGGCAATTCGCTCAGGCGCGAATGCGCCTGGGCCAGGCTGACCAGGCCGGTCTGCGGATCGAGGCTGGCGGCGGCGTAACGGCCATCCTGCAGGCGCACCTCGGTGCTGCGCACCTGGTCCAGGTCGCCTTCGAGCTCGAAGCGCAGCTGAGACGTGGTGCTTTCCTCGACCGGGGTCGGCAGGGTACTGAACTGGCGCAGGCGCAGGGTCGGCGCGCTGACCTGGGCATCGAAACGCCGCTCGCTGCTGTTGCGTCCATCGCTGGCGCGCAGCAGCAGGCTGAGGCCCTGGTACTCACCCGCCAAGTCGATACTGAAGGCGCCTTTCTGGATGGCAATCCAGTCGGTCCTGTAGGTCTTGCCGCCGTCGGCGGACAGGCGATAGGCGAAGCTCAGCTTGTCCGCCGCCTGCATATTGTCCTGGGCGCTGGCCAGCAGGCTGTAGCGGTTGCCGCTCTTCAACTGGGTCGCCGCCGTCAGGGGCTGGCCGCTCGCCTCGAGCAGCAGGCTCAGCGAATCGGCGCGCGGCGGCAGGCGGTCGTCGGCCAGGTAGCCGCCCACATAGTTGCCACCCTGGATCGAGATATCGCCTATCGCCTGGTTACCCGCCGCGTCGCGGATACCGTTCAGGCGCACGGTATAGAGGGCGTTCGGCTCCAGGCTGGCGTCGGCACGCAGGCGCAGCTCCAGGCGCTTGCCCTGGCCGACCGGGGCGATGAAACGGGCGCTGATGTCTTCGCTCGGTTGGGCGTGGCTGTCGTAGTCCTTGAACTGCTTGATCACGCTGAAGCCGTCCAGGCTAAGTGGCGTATCGCCTTCCAGCACCAGCGGCTGGAGCGCACCCAGGGTACTGATGACCCGGACCTTGGGCGGCGTGTCGTCGACCACCGCCAGCCAGTGCGCCGGCAGGCTGTCGACGCGTTCGCCACTGGAATCGCGCAGCAGGCTGAGCTGGTAGTTCCAGCCGGCCTGGCTCGGCGGCGTGACGAAATTCAGGCCGGCATCGCTCAGGGTGAAGTCGATGCGATTGGCGCTGCTGGGCTGCACGCCCTGCCCGGCCGGGAACCAATGCAGGCTGAGGCCTTCGGACAGGCCCTGGGCCTTGAGCTGGACTGCGGTACCGCCGCTGTCGCTGACCTTGCCGCCGCCCGGATAGGCCGAGATCACATCATCGATGACCAGCGGCGCAGTCACCGCCAGGGCCGTCGGCAGCAGCACGCGCTGCTGGCCAAAACGGGCCTGGACGGCGTACAGACGCGCCTCGTCCAGTTGCAGGCTGAAACTCAACTGGTCGCCTTCGGGGTTGACCTGCAACTGCTCGCGGCCCAGCACCCGTTCGCCGATCTGCAGTTCGTCCACCAGGTTCAGCTGGCGGCCGCGCAGCACGAAGCTGCGCAACTGGCCGGCCAGGCTGCGGTTGGGCTGCAGGGCATCCAGGCGCACCTGGGCGGCCCCGAAGAAATCGGCGCCATCCACCAGCCAGGGCAGGTCGACGTTCACTTCGGCGCCTTGCAGCCAGTTCAGCGGCTGCTGTTCGACACGCAGGCGATACAGGCCGGCCGGCTCGAACACCGGTTGCCGCGGTATCACCCGCAGCTCGGTGCCCTGGGCCTGGGACTGGGCATCGATAGCCGTGCCGGCGAGCTCGCTGAGCCCCGCGGTCGCCGGCAGCCAGGCGTAGTCCGGGCCGCTCAGGCGCAGGCCGAGCGGTTCATCGGCGGCCGCCAGGGTCGCCGGGGCCAGAGCCCAGGTATTGTTCATCGGCAGTTCAGCGTTGTAGTAGCTGTCGTTGCCGCGCCATTCGAGCAGGTTGCCGTGCAGCTCGAGCTGACTGACGGTGACGCCCGGCACTATGCGCGCCAGCAGCCGGCGGACCAGTCCCTGCTGGCCATCGCTGTCGAGGTCGAAGACCTGCAGCTCGTTGCCCACACTCAGGGCCAGCAGTTCGCCTTGTACGGCGACCTGGCCGGCGGGCAGGCTCAGCTCGCCGAGCAGCGGTTCGCCACGGCCGCGCAGCAGGGCCGCGCGCTGCAGCAGTTGCAGGGTGCCGCCACCGTGCAGATAGACGCGACTGCCATCCAGCCACAACCGCGTGCCGGCGCCCAGGCCATGACTGTGGCGGCTCAGCAGCTGGGCCGGATCGCGGGCGCTGCGCACGTCCAGGCGATCGTTGAACAGCAGGTAGATCGCCCGGCTGTCGAGGGCCATGTCCACCAGGCCGGCGGTGTGTTCCAGGCTCAGTTCCTGCAGTTCGGCGCCCTGGATCTGGCCATGGAACACCCGCTCCTGCGACCTGAGCAGCAGCAGGTCACCGGCCAGTTCCAGGCTCTGGTAGTTGATCTTGCGGCTGTTGGGCAGCACGGCCAGCTTGCGCGGGGCATAGAGGTTGCCCAGGTCGTAGACCTGCAATTGAGCATTATTGTCGAGCAGCGCGGCATAGCCGTCGCCCAGGGCGATATCGCGCAGGTCGGCAGCACTTTGCAGGCGAGCCAGCAGTTGCGGTTTGCTGCCGTCGCGCAGGCTGAACAACTGCACGTCGCGCAGGCTGGCGGTCAACAGCAACTCGCCCTGGCGGCTGAACAGCTTGGTGTTGTCCAGTTGGCGCTGGGCGGGCAGCTCGATGCGCAGGCTGGCGTCGCGGGCGGTGTCGCTGACGAAGCCCTGGTTGCTGACCTCGATTTGCAGGGTGCCGAGGGTGTCTTGGGGCGCGACGAAGCTCAGCAGGTCGGCCCGCTCCAGTCGCACGTCGGCGAGCAGGCGGCCGTTCACCCGCACCTGGGTCGCTTCGCCGAAGCCCCGACCCTGCAGGCCGATGGTCTCGCCCGCATTGAAAATCAGCTGTTTGGCGCCGGCCGAGAGCACGCCGGTGAGGCGGTTGTAGGTGCCGGACTTGTCCAGCTGCGGGTCGGCCACATAGGTCAGGGCCGCGGCCTGGAAGGCCTCCTGGCCACCCTGGCGCAGGCGCAGGCCGACCAGCAGGTTGTTGGCCGGGGACGCGGCCAGGCCCGGAATGCGCAGGCGCACTTCGCTCTCGTCGCGGTAGAGGATGTCGCTCGCCGCAACCCGTCGACCACCCACTTCGATGATCAGGTTCTCGCCGAAACCACGGCCGCGCACCGTGGCTTCAGCGCCGCCGCGCCAGCTGGATTGACGCGGGCTGAGGCCCTCGAGCTGGATCTGGGTTTCGCCGTCGGCGATAAAGCGGAAACGGTAGTCATGGCCCAGGCTGCGCTTCTGCTGGTCACGCAACGCGGCCCCCAGCAGCACTTCGTACTGCTTGCCTGGCGTCAACGCGTTCGGCCGCAGCACCAGGCGCCCGACCCCGACCTGGGCCACCTGGCTCGGCACGGCCACGCCGTCGAGCAGCAACTGCACCAGTTGGCTGCCCTGGTCGCGCAATTGCTGATTGTCCAGCAGGCGGTTGAACTGTACCTCGATGGCCGCATCGCGGGCCAGACGAGCGCCCGGACGCGGGCTCTGGGAGAGGATCGCCAGGTTCTGGTAGGCCAGGGTGTTCAGGCTGCCGCCCAACTGGGTACCGTCGCTCAGGTTCGCCAGCGGGTTCTCGGCCGGCTGGCCGTCGACGAAGACGAAGGAGCTGCCGGCGTAGAGCGCCTGGCTGCCTAGGGACAGGCTGGTGACGTTGCCCAGCACGCTGAAGTAATCGCGCAGGGCGATGGTTGTGCGCACCTGGCCGGCGAGCCAGGGTGAAATGTCGAACAGCTGCACGTCGCCCTGGCCGCCGGCCACATAGAGGGTCTGGCCGGCGAGCTGCAGCTGGCCGGCGAACAGGTCGCCGCGGCTGACCAGGTAGGCCAACTTGAGGTCGGCCACCGGGCTCGCGCTGCTGTCGCTGTCCAGGGCGAAGAGTTGCACCGTGGCGTTGCCGCCGCTGGAGACCAGCAACTGCTCGGGCAGCACCAGCAGGTCTTCCGGCACGAAGGGGTTGCCGCTCAGGTCGCGGGTGTTGACCCGGCGCTGGATGCGGTATTCGCCGCTGGCCAACTCGATTTCCACCAGTTGCCGCTGTTGCGGCAGGGTCAGCCACAGGCTGGAGCCGGCCAGGCGCAGACGACCCGGCACGCCGCCGAGACGCGCGGTGTCGAGCAGGCCGAGGTCGATCAGCTTCAGCTCCGCGGTCAGGCGATAGAGGCGAATGCCCTGCTGGTAGGCCACGTAGATCAAGCCGTCGCCGCTGGCCAGGGCGTTGATCTCAGCCGGCAGTTCCAGTTCGCTGATGCGCTCCGGCTCGGCCGGCAGGGTCAGGTCGAACTGCACCAGCCTACGGCCACCGGCGACGAACAGCTGACGCTCGGCGATGGTCATGTCGACGAAACCGCGGGGCGCCAGGCCGTTGGTGGCCTCGTAGTGGTAATACTTGTCCTGGTCGAGGAACTTCTTGGTGACTATTACCGGATGCACCGGGTCGCTGATGTCGGCGACTATCAGGCGCGCATCGCGGCTGGTGATGCGGGCCACGCGACCCTGCTGGTCGAGCTTGTCGAAGCTGCCACCGGTGATCACATAGAGCAGCTGGGATTCCGCGCCCTCCAGGCGGGTGATCGCGGCGATCGGGCTGGCCACCTCGGAGGGCAGGTTGACCGAGCCGGTCGGCACGCCGGTGTAGAAATACTCCACCGGCGCCTGGCTCTGCTCGCCCGGGAACAGCTGACTGGTGACTATCACCGGAGCCTTGCCGAAGCTGCCCGCCGGGGCGCGCAACTCGATGCGGTTGCTGCTGAGTACCTTGATGTCGCCGGCCAGGGCGCCGGCGAAACGCACGCTCATGTAGTGGTTGAAACCCCGGCCATGCAGCGTGACCAGGTTGCCGCCCTGGGGCGGACCGGTCTTGGGCTGCAGGTCGTCGATCTCGATCTGCGGCAGCACGGTCATCGCGCCCTGGCGCAGGTAGGCGAGGTTCTGGTCGAGGCGTTCGACCTTGAGCGACAGGGTCGCGCTGATGCCGCCCAGCTGCAGGTCGGGCACCGTGATGCGCAGTTCCTTGTCGCTGACGCTGAGCAGCTGTTCGGGCTGCAAACGGGTCTCGCCTATCCACACCGCCAGTTGTTCCGGCGCTATGCCGAAGCCCGAACCGCGGATCAACGCCTGTTCGCTGCCATTGGCATGGAAATAATGCAGGCCGGCCACGCCCTCGACTTCACGCTGCACCTGGTCCACCTGTGGGCGGACACCGGTGCGCCGCTCCAGCTGCAGGACGAAGGGCTGGCGCAGGGCATGGCCCTGCAGGTCGTTGAGGGTCTGGCCGATTTCGATGCGCAGGCGACCCTGGTAGTCGCCCTTGAAGCGCAGTTCGATCTGGCCGCCGCGCAGGGTGTTGCTGCCGGCCATCTCGTAGGCCGCACCATCCAGCGGCTGGCCCTGAGCGTCCAGCACGCGCACGGCCTGGGCCAGGTGCGCGGCATCGCTGTTGATCAGGTTGTTGAAGGCGATCCGCACCGGCTCGTTCAGGCCGATCACCGCGCCCGTGCCCGGCGTGCTCGAGGCCACGGCGAGGTAGGGCTGGCTGTTGATTTCCACGCCCTTGCCGTTGCCCTGCATGACCTGGCCGCCCATGGCCAGCAGCTCGCCGCTGTTCACCTGGTTCTGCCAGTAGATGGTTTCGTACTGGCCCTGGGCGTTGGCTTCCAGCAGCAGGTAACGCTCGCCGGTGGCGACGCTGATCAGGCCTTGCTGGACCTGCAGGGTCGGTTTGCTCAGGGCCTCGCTCACCGAACCGGCAACCGCGCCGCGCTCGATGGCCTGCACCCGGTAGTCCAGTTGCTCGCCGAAATTCTTGAAGGTCGCCAGGTGCAGCTGCTGGTTGCGCAGGAACAATACATAGAGCTCGCCATTGAGCCACTGCAGGTCGACCGGCGCGCCGTGCAGATCCGGGCGCAGGCTGCCGTCGAAGGCGATGCTCGGCAGCGGCGCCTGGGCGCCCAGTTCGTTGCGGCCCAGCGGCAGGAAGCGTACATAGCCGCTGCCCAGGTCGTTGGCCGCGGCCACAGCCAGGACGCGACGCTCCTGCTCCACGGCCAGGTCGAGGGCGCGGTGGTTCGGCAGCTTGAGACCGGCCACCAGCAACGGACGGTTGAAATCGTTGATGTCGACCACGCTGACACCGGCACGGTCGTTGGCCAGGTAGACCACTTTATCCAGCACTTCCAGGCCCAGCACCGGATTGTCCAGGCGCAACTGGGACAGGCGGATCGGTCGTTCCCACAGACCGATGTCGTAGATCTCCAGGCCAGCCGGCATCAGGAAACGGTTGCTCGCGGTCGGTTGGGCGCCGGCCTTGACCCCGATAAACAGCAGGTCCTCGACCGCCTGGGCGGCACCGATCTGCATCGGTGGGTAGTTCGGCAGCACCACGCCCAGGCCCTTGGGCAGGGTGTAGGACAACGAGCCGACCTTGATCTCGCGGGTCAGCGCCCCGCTGGGGATGCGCAGGAACAGGTCGTAGATATCCGGGTCTATGACGCCCGGCAGGGTGAAGGTGAAGAGCGACTGGGTCTGCACGTCATCCTGCAGATCGATGCTGATCCGACCGGGCTCTTCGAC
>DATDTH010000686.1:0-5066 GCA_035290985.1 Pseudomonas sp.
GGCTTGTTCTACCAGCGCTACCACGACAAGTTGCCCTTCGTCGGCTACACCGCCACCAGCGCCCCCGATGCCCTGTTCGTCGACAACTACTTCATCAACTACGGCGAAGACAAGAATCTGTTCGGCCTGTCGATGAACACCATGGTCGGGCCGGTGGCGGTCGGCGCGGAGCTGTCCTACCGGCCCGACGACAGTGTCGGCATCGACCCCCTGGCACCCTTTGGCGCGGCCTTCACCGGCCAATTCAATGAGTTCAGCCTGTACGACAACGGCGTCAGCAAGGGCTATGTCGAAGAGAAGAAATGGCAGGCGCATGTGAATGCCGTCTACAGCTTCTCGGCCAGCGATCCGCTGGGCTTCATTCCCAGCAGCCTGGGCGCCTCCGATGGCTTCCTGCTGGCCGAGGCGGTCGTCACCCACTATCCGGATCTGGATACCTCGGGCGAAACGCCGTACCTCCTCCCGGACTATTCGCTGCCGGACAAAACCTCCTGGGGCTACGTCGCCGAGATGGGCATCAACTACCCGAATGCGTTCGGTAGCGGTATCACCCTCACGCCGCAGCTGGACTTCTACCACGACGTCAGCGGCACCACGCCGAACGCGCTGCCGTTCGTCGAGGGCCGCAAGTCGCTGACCAGCTCGGTGCTGTTCAACTACCGCGACCGCTGGAAGGGTGGCCTGCAGTGGGTGCAGTACTGGGGCGGCGGCGACAACAACCTGATGACTGACCGCGACTTCCTCAGCGGCAACATTTCCTACTCGTTCTGACCACCGCAGCAGGGTGGGCCCGCCCCGCCCTGCTACGTTCGCTTGGTAATTTCAGGAAGGCGTAACCATGCTGGCTTCCCTGGTGCTCGGCCTCGAGCGCTTCTTCTTCCGTAATCGTCTTGCCACCCTCGGCGTGCTGGCCCTGGTGACCCTGGTGATGGGCGGCTTCGCCGCGCAGCTGCGCATGTCGGCCGGCTTCGACAAGCAACTGCCGCAGCAACACGCGTTCATCAAGACCTTCAACCAGTACCGCGACGTGCTGTTCGGCGCCAATCGCATCATCCTGGTGCTGCACGCCAAGGACGGCGACATCTGGAACAAGGAGGCGCTGACCAAGCTCAACGACCTGACCCAGACCCTGTTCTTCATGCCCGGCATCGACCGCCGCACGGTGACCTCGCTGTGGACCCCGAACACCCGCGCGGTACAGATCACCGAAGAGGGCATGAAGGCCGAGGATGTGGTGGGGGGCGACGTCACCGTTGGCACGCTGAGCGACCAGGCCATAGCCGGCATTCGTGAGCGCACCCTGATTGGTGGCTTCGTCGGTAGCCTGGTGGCCAACGACCATTCCGGGGCCATGGTGGTGGCCGAGCTGGCCGATCCGGACCCACAGACCGGCCAGCGCCTGAACTACCTGGAGTTCAGCCAGCGCCTGGAGGACGAGGTGCGGGCCAAGTACGCCGATGACCAGTACGAGGTGCAGATCATCGGTTTCGCCAAGCAAATGGGCGACATCGGTGCCGGCGCCACCTCGGTGATGGGTTTCTTCGCCCTGGCGTTCCTGCTCACCGTGCTGGCGGTCTATTGGTACACCCGCTCCTGGGCGTTGACCTTCCTGCCGCTGTGCTGCTCATTGGTGTCGGTGGTCTGGCAGTTCGGCACCATCACGCTGCTCGGCTTCGGCCTCGACCCGCTGGCGATCCTGGTGCCGTTTCTGGTGTTCGCCATCGGCGTGTCCCATGGCGTGCAGCAGGTCAACTTCATTTCCAAGGAGGTCTGCGCCGGCGCCGACGGCATGACCGCCGCGCGCCGCAGCTTCTCCGGCTTGCTGATTCCCGGCACGCTGGCGCTGATCACCGCCTTCGTCGGCTTCGCTACGCTGGTGCTGGTGCCCATCCCGATGATTCGCGAACTGGCGATCACCGCCTCGGTTGGGGTGGCCTACAAGATAGTCACCAACCTGATCATGCTGCCGGTGCTGGCCAGCTATTTCCGCTTCGACCAGGCCTATGTGACACGGGTCGATCGCCTTCGCCACGGGCGTGACGGCGCCATGCTCAGGCTCGGGCGCATCGCCGAGACGCGCAATGCGGCCATCGGGGCGCTGCTGTGTCTGGTGCTGCTGGTCGTCGCCGTGTGGCAGAGCCAGGGCCGGCAGGTTGGCCATGTCCTGCCGGGCGCGCCGGAGCTGCATACCGACTCGCGCTATAACAAAGACGTGGAAAGCGTGGTCAGCCATTTCGGCCTCGGCCTGGATCTCTTCACAGTCGCGGTGGAAACGCCGCCGAACAGTTGCTATCAGCACGGGGTGATGGCCTACATCGACCGCCTGACCGGGTACCTGGCCAATGTACCGGGTGTGCTCTCGGCGCAGTCCTTGCCGGTACTGACCAAGCTCTCGGCCTCC
Source organism: Pseudomonas sp. (assembly GCA_035290985.1). GTDB lineage: Bacteria > Pseudomonadota > Gammaproteobacteria > Pseudomonadales > Pseudomonadaceae > Aquipseudomonas. The sequence continues at coordinate 2,402 of DATDTH010000686.1, forward strand.
GGAGTCAACGAGGGCAACCCGAAATGGGCGGCGCTACCGGTGGATGAGCTGTCGCTCGGTGAAGCGGTGCGCCAGGTCCCCGAGGGGCTGCGACTGTACAACGCAGACTGCAGCTTGCTGCCGGTCAACCTGTATCTGGCCGACCACAAGGCCAGCACCCTGAAAACCCTGGTGGAGGCCGTGCAGCACTACCGCGCCGAGCACCCAATGGCGGGGGTGAACGTGCGCCTCGCCAGTGGCAATGCCGGGGTGCAGGCGGCCACCAACGAGGTTGTCGAAAGCTCCGAGCTGCCGATGATGCTCTACGTCTACCTGACCATCGTGCTGCTGGTGTTTCTGGTCTACCGCGACTGGCGGGCGATGGTCGCCTGCTGCCTGCCGCTGACCCTGGCCACCTTTCTCGGTTACTGCTTCATGAAGGCGCTGGATATCGGCCTGACCGTCGCCACTTTGCCGGTAATGGTGCTCGCGGTCGGCATCGGCGTGGATTACGCCTTCTACATCTATAACCGCCTGCAGCTGCACCTGGCCGAGGGGCTGGACATCGTCAGCGCCTTCAAGCTGGCGCTGCGCGAGGTCGGCGTGGCGACACTCTTCACGGCCATCACCCTGTCCATCGGTGTGGCCACCTGGTCGTTCTCGGCGCTGAAATTCCAGGCCGACATGGGGCTACTGCTGACCTTCATGTTCATGGTCAACATGCTGATGGCGATCACCCTGCTACCGGCCATCGCGGTGATGCTGGATGTGCTGATTCCGCGCCGGGGGCCGGTCTGCGCGCCTCTGATTGCGCACTGATTGGAGGACACGAAATGCCCAAGAAAGACTTCACGCCGGTGCGTTTGCTGCTGGTTTGCGCCTTGCTGGCAGGCGCCAACATGGTCCTCCACAGCCGTGCCGCTGAACGGGCTCCCGCCATGCGCCTGGCCCAGGCACAACAGGCCCCGCTGGTGGCGGTGAGCCGGGCCGGTGAGCGCCTGGTCGCGGTAGGCGATTATGGCGTCGTGGCGCTCTCCGACGGGGGGCAGGACTGGCGGCAAGCCAGGGCGGTTCCTGTCGATACCCTGCTGACCGCGGTTAGCTTCGCCGACACGCACAATGGTTGGGCGGTCGGTCATGGCGGCGTGCTGTTGCACACCCGCGATGCTGGGGAGCACTGGGCCCTCCAGCAGCAGCTGGAAGGCAAACCGGTGCTGCTTTCCGTCTGGTTCGAGAACAGCCGCCACGGCATAGTCACCGGCGCCTATGGCTACGCCAGCGAGACCCAGGATGGTGGCCAGAGCTGGCAACGCCTGGGTGTGGGAGCGGAGGATAACGACTATCACCTCAATCAGATCTTCGCCGGACCGAATGGCAGCCTGTTCATCGCCGCGGAGGGCGGCAACGCCTACCGCTCGCGCGATAATGGTGTGACCTGGGAGGCGCTGGATACCGGTGCCAGTGGCTCGTTATGGAGCGGCAGCACATTGCGCGACGGCCGCGTGCTGCTGGTTGGCATGAGCGGGCGGGTGCTGCTCAGCGAGGATCGCGGCGATTCCTGGCGCGCGCTGGACAGCGGCAGCCAGGAGGCGATCACCGCCGTGACCCAACTGGCCGATGGCCGCGTGGTAGTGGTGGGTAACGGTGGGCTGGTGAGCGTCGCGGATGCGGACTTAAAACACTTCAGTCCCGCGATTCGTGAAGACCGCTCGAACCTTTCCGCGCTGCTGACCGCGGGTGGCGATCAGCTAACGTTGTTCAGTCCACAAGGGGTGTTGCATCATCAACTGTCATCGCGGCAATGAATGACTCAGGCCGACCCAGTGCCTGTACAGAACGCGGCCATTCGCCTTGCGCTGATTCCATGGAGGCAGGGGCAGGGGCAGGGGCAGTCACTCGACCCGATCGATGGTTCCCAGGCTCGAACAATAGAACCGGCTGCTTGTGAGTGATAGAGACGGGCTCATCAAGCAGATCGAAAAACACAAACCCGACGACGATAAGACGAGTAAGGGATGGCCACCAAGAAAAACGCTGTTTCGTGGAGCGATGTCAAAACCAAACTGGTCGACTTCGACCGCGCAGCTTTGCTCAAGCTGCTGCAAGACCTGTATGCGGCCAGCAAGGATAACCAGAACTTCCTGAACGCCCGCCTCTGTCTGGGCGACGACGTGCTCAAGCCATACAAGGTCATTATCGAGCGCTGGCTGTGCCCCGATGTGTTCAAGAACCAGGACATCTCGGTCGCCAAAGCCAAGAAGCCCATCGCCGACTACAAGAAAGCCATTGGCCAAGCGGAAGGTCTGGCCGAGCTGATGGTGTTCTATTGCGAGGAAGGCGCGGGGTTCAGCCATGAGTTTGGCATGGACGACGCGGCCTATTATTCAGCGCTGGTGCGGATGTTCGATCAGGCCTTGAAAGTCACCGCCAGTTTGCCCGATGTGCAGCGCCAGTCACTCTGGGACAGGCTGGATAGTGTGCGGGACACCTGTCGCCACCTCGGCTATGGCGTGGGTGAGGATATGGACTATCTGCTTGCCAAGTACGAGGCCGACGTTTGAACGCAACCCATGGGCCATAGTGCAACAGGGCAGTAAAAAGAACCGTTTCGCCTTGTCCGGCTCGGCGCCCAAGCACAGGAATGAGGCCCCATCTCGCACAATTTCGCGGGTTGCACCCGCCCTAC
>DATDTH010000687.1:0-9974 GCA_035290985.1 Pseudomonas sp.
GGCTTGTCAGGCCGGCGGTCGGCGCGGCTAACCCGCCCTTGTATCTACGCGAATCCGTCTGCTCTGGTAGGGCGGGTGCAACCCGCGAAATCGTCCGCGTGGGTTACGCCGCGCAGGTGGTGGACTGTTGCTGAACGGCGCACCGAGTCCACCCTACGCGGCTAACGCCACCCTACGGAAAGCCTGTTCCTCGGCCTCGGTGCCATCCGGGAGGGCCGACGGTCATCTAGTACCAAATGACTAGCTCTCCTGTGCCATGGGCGCATACCGGCGTGCTAGAGCGGCTGACAAGATCGAACCATGAACTGTCCCATGTCCGGGGCAGGCTCCGACAAGAGAGGCCATCGCCATGATTTACGCGCAACCCGGCACCGCTGGCGCCGTCGTTTCCTTCAAGCCCCGTTACGGTAACTTCATCGGCGGTCAGTTCGTGCCTCCGGTCAATGGCCAGTATTTCACCAACACCTCGCCGGTAAATGGCGAAGTGATAGCCGAGTTCCCGCGCTCCAGCGCCGAGGACATCGAGCTCGCCCTGGATGCCGCCCACGCCGCCGCCGATGCCTGGGGTAAGACCTCGGCCCAGGACCGTTCCCTGGTGCTGCTGAGGATCGCCGACCGTATCGAGCAGAACCTCGAAGTGCTGGCCGTCACCGAAACCTGGGACAACGGCAAGGCCGTGCGCGAGACCCTGAACGCCGACGTGCCCCTGGCCGCCGACCACTTCCGTTACTTCGCCGGCTGCATCCGCGCCCAGGAAGGCGGCGCCGCCGAGATCAACGAACTGACCACCGCCTACCACTTCCACGAGCCCCTGGGCGTGGTCGGGCAGATCATCCCCTGGAACTTCCCGCTGCTGATGGCCGCCTGGAAACTCGCCCCGGCCCTGGCCGCCGGCAACTGCATCGTGCTCAAGCCCGCCGAGCAGACCCCGCTGTCGATCATGGTCTTCGCCGAGCTGATCGCCGACCTGCTGCCGCCGGGCGTGCTGAACATCGTCCAGGGCTTCGGCCGCGAAGCCGGTGAAGCTCTGGCCACCAGCAAGCGTATCGCCAAGATCGCCTTCACCGGTTCGACCCCGATCGGCGCGCACATCCTGAAATGCGCCGCCGAGAACATCATTCCGTCCACCGTCGAGCTGGGCGGCAAGTCGCCGAACATCTTCTTCGAAGACATCATGAACGCCGAGCCGGCCTTTATCGAAAAGGCCGCCGAGGGCCTGGTACTGGCCTTCTTCAACCAGGGCGAAGTCTGCACCTGCCCGTCGCGCGCGCTGATCCAGGAATCGATCTACGAGTCCTTCATGACCGTGGTCATGAAGAAGATCAAGGCGATCAAGCGCGGTGACCCCCTGGACACCGAGACCATGGTCGGCGCCCAGGCGTCCGAGCAGCAGTACGACAAGATCCTCTCCTACCTGCAGATCGCCCAGGACGAAGGCGCCGAATTACTGGCCGGCGGCGCGGCCGAGCGCCTGGAGGGTGGCCTGGCCACCGGTTACTACATCCAGCCGACCCTGCTCAAGGGCCACAACAAGATGCGTGTGTTCCAGGAGGAAATCTTCGGCCCGGTGGTGGGTATCACCACCTTCAAGGACGAAGCCGAAGCCCTGGCCATCGCCAACGACAGCGAGTTCGGCCTGGGCGCGGGTCTGTGGACCCGCGACATCAACCGTGCCTACCGCATGGGCCGGGCGATCAAGGCCGGTCGCGTCTGGACCAACTGCTACCACCTGTACCCGGCTCACGCCGCGTTCGGCGGCTACAAGAAGTCCGGCGTCGGCCGTGAGAACCACAAGATGATGCTCGACCACTACCAGCAGACCAAGAACCTGTTGGTCAGCTATGACATCAACCCGCTGGGCTTCTTTTAAAACCTGCCAACGGGCAGGCTGCAATACCCCAGGCCGGTCGTGCGCTCCAGCGTGCCGGCTGTAGTTTGTCGATGCACCCCCAGGGTGTGCTTTGCCCGCTCCTCGCCTAGGCGGGGGCCGGGCGAATGCCCTATCGCAACGCGGCTTCGGCCGCGTTTTTTATTGCGCCATCGGTCGGCGGAGGCCTCGGGCGGGTCTTGGCGTTTGGCTTACGCTCGCCAACGGCAATCGCCTGCACGGCCAATGGCGAACTGGCCAGGCGCTACCAAATCCCTAGTAAAACTCGTCCGAAAGTACCATTCGACCCACGCGCTCCCGGTGCTTTACTGGATTTGCCGGAACCCTCCGGCGCACAACAATGAGGATTGAGCCATGTGGACTAAACCCGCCTTCACCGATCTGCGCATTGGTTTCGAAGTAACCATGTACTTCGCCAACCGTTGATCCGCTGTGCCCCGGCCTGCCGGGGCATTGGCCTCAGGAATCCCCATGCATATCCAGATTCTCGGCTCGGCCGCCGGCGGCGGTTTCCCCCAGTGGAACTGCAACTGTCGCAATTGCAGCGGGGTGCGTAACGGCAGCCTGCGCGCGCAACCGCGCACCCAATCTTCCATCGCCCTGAGCGACGACGGCGTGCACTGGATACTGTGCAACGCCTCGCCGGACATCCGTGCCCAGCTCGAGGCCTTTCCGACCTTGCAACCGGCCCGCCAGGTGCGCGACACGGCGATCGGCGCCATCGTCCTGCTCGACAGCCAGATCGATCACTGCACCGGCCTGCTCACCTTGCGCGAGGGCTGCCCGCACCAGGTCTGGTGCACCGAGATGGTCCACCAGGACCTGAGCAGCGGTTTTCCCCTGTTCACCATGCTCGGCCACTGGAACGGCGGCCTGCAGTGGCAGCCCATCGGCCTTGACGGCGAGGCCTTCAGTATTGCCGCCTGTCCGAACCTGCGCCTGACCGCCATTACCTTGCGCAGTAGCGCGCCGCCGTACTCGCCCCATCGCGGCAACCCGCACCCGGGGGACAATATCGGCCTGTTCGTCGAAGACCTGGCTACCGGCGGCAAGCTGTTCTACGCCCCTGGTCTCGGCCAGGTCGACGCGGCCTTGCTGGACTGGATGCGTCGGGCCGACTGCCTCTTGGTCGATGGCACCCTCTGGCGCGACGACGAAATGCGCGTCTGCCAGGTCGGCGACAAGCTCGGCAGCGAAATGGGCCACCTGCCCCAGAGCGGCCCTGGCGGCATGCTCGAGGTCCTCGCCGACCTGCCGGGGCCGCGCAAGATCCTGATTCATATCAATAACACCAACCCGATCCTCGACTGCGACTCGGCGGAGCGGCAGGTCCTCGAGGTCCAGGGTGTCGAAGTGGCATTCGATGGCATGAGCCTGCGGCTATGACGACACTCCACGCCGCCTCAAGCTTGACCCCAAATAAGGATTCAGGCATGAACCAGACCGCTATGAGCCCCGCCGAATTCGAGCAGGCACTGCGTGCCAAGGGCGCCTATTACCATATCCACCACCCCTTCCACGTGGCCATGTACGAGGGGCGCTCCAGCCGTGAACAGATCCAGGGCTGGGTCGCCAACCGCTTCTACTACCAGGTGAATATCCCGCTGAAGGACGCGGCGATCATGGCCAACTGCCCGGATCGCGACACCCGCCGCGAATGGATCCAGCGCATCCTCGACCACGACGGCGCGCCGGGCGAGGAGGGTGGCATCGAGGCCTGGCTGCGCCTGGCCGAGGCCGTGGGCCTGGACCGCGAGCAGGTGCTGTCCGAGGAACTGGTGCTGCCGGGCGTGCGCTTCGCGGTGGACGCCTATGTCAACTTCGCCCGTCGCGCCTGCTGGCAGGAGGCGGCGAGCAGTTCGCTGACCGAGCTCTTCGCCCCGCAGATCCACCAGTCGCGCCTGGACAGTTGGCCGCAGCACTATCCCTGGATCGACCCGACCGGCTACCAGTACTTCCGCTCGCGCCTGCAGCAGGCGCGCCGGGATGTGGAACACGGCCTGCGCATCACCCTGGAGCATTACCGCACCTGGGAAGGCCAGCAGCGCATGCTGGAGATTTTGCAGTTCAAGCTGGACGTGCTCTGGAGCATGCTCGATGCCATGAGCATGGCCTACGAGCTGGACCGCGCGCCCTACCACAGCATCACCCGCGAGCGGGTCTGGCACCGGGGGTTGGCGCGATGAGCGCGTTGGCCCAGCTCCAGGTGCCGAAGCTGCGCCGTGGGTTTCGCCTGCAATGGGAACCGGTGCAGGACTGCCATGTGCTGCTCTACCCTGAAGGCATGATCAAGCTCAACGAGAGTGCCGGCGAAATCCTCAAGCTGGTCGATGGCCAGCAGAGCATCGCCGCCATCATCGCCGCGCTCAGCGGGCGTTTTCCCGACGTGCCGGGCCTGGACGAAGACATACTCGCCTTCATGGAGGTCGCCAATGCTCAGTTCTGGATCGAATTGCACTGACAAGCCCGGTCCGCCGCTCTGGCTGCTGGCCGAGCTGACCTACCGCTGCCCCTTGCAGTGCCCCTATTGCTCCAACCCGCTGGACTTTACCCAGCAGGGCAACGAGCTGAGCACCGCCGAATGGATCGAGGTGTTCCGCCAGGCACGGGCCATGGGCGCGGCGCAGCTGGGTTTTTCCGGCGGCGAGCCCCTGGTGCGCCAGGACCTGACCGAGCTGATCAAGGCGGCGCGGGACCTGGGCTACTACACCAACCTGATCACCTCGGGCATCGGCCTGACGGAAAAACGCATCGGCGAATTCAGCGAGGCCGGGTTGGACCATATCCAGATCAGCTTCCAGGCCGCCGACGAGGAGGTCAACAACATGCTGGCCGGCTCGAAGAAGGCCTTCGCCCAGAAGCTGGCAATGGCCCGGGCGGTCAAGGCCCAGGGCTACCCCATGGTGCTGAACTTCGTCACCCACAGGCACAATATCGACAATATCGAGCGGATCATCGACCTGTGCCTGGAGCTGGAGGCGGACTTCGTCGAGCTCGCCACCTGCCAGTTCTACGGCTGGGCCGAACTCAACCGCGCCGGGCTGCTGCCGACCCGCGAGCAGTTGCAGCGCGCCGAACGCATCACCCTGGAGTACCGGGCGCGCCTAGAGGCGCAAAACCACCCCTGCAAGCTGATTTTCGTCACCCCGGACTACTACGAGGAGCGCCCCAAGGCCTGCATGAACGGCTGGGCCAACCTGTTCCTCGACATCACCCCGGATGGCACCGCGCTGCCGTGCCACAGCGCGCGACAGTTGCCGGTGCAGTTCCCCAACGTGCGCGAGCACAGCATCGAGTACATCTGGAACCAGTCCTTCGGCTTCAACCGTTTTCGCGGCGATGCCTGGATGCCCGAGCCGTGCCGCTCCTGTGACGAGAAGGCCAAGGATTTCGGCGGCTGCCGCTGCCAGGCCTTTATGCTCACCGGCGATGCCAGCAATACCGATCCGGTGTGCAGCAAATCGCCCCACCACGGGCTGATCCTCGCCGCCCGGGCCGAGGCGGAGCAGGAACATGCCATCGGCGACCTGGTGTTTCGCAACGAACGGGCCTCCAAGTTGATCCTCAAGGTCTGACCGGCCATGCAAACCCCCTATGGCGACTGGCCCAGCACCTTCAGCGCCGCCGCGGCGGCCGCGGCCAGCCGCGACTTCGCCGAGTTGCGGGTCGACGCCCAGGGGCTGTTCTGGAGCGAGTTCGACCCGCGGGACGCCCGCTGCATCCTCTGGCACCATCGCAACGGCCGCTCGCGTTGCCTGACGCCCAGCGGCTTTTCCCTGGGCAGCCGGGTCCACGAATACGGCGGCGGTGCCTTCTGCCTGCTGCCAGCAGGAGTGGCCTTCGTAAACGAGGCCGACCAGCAGATCTATTTGCAAAGCCTCGACGGCCTGCCCGTGCGCCTGGGCCTGGCCCCGGATTGCCGTTACGGCGACCTGCTGTTTGATGCCCTGGGCCAGGCCCTGCTGGTCGTGGAAGAGCGCCATGGGCCTGACGGAGTGGACAATCGCCTGGTCAGCATCGCCCTGGCAGACTGCGTGCGCCGGGTCGTTGCCGAGGGTGCGGATTTCTATGCCGCGCCGACCCTCAGCGCCGATGGCCAGCGGCTGGCCTGGATCGAGTGGGCGCGTCCGGCCCAGCCCTGGACGGCGACCCGACTCTGCCTAGTCCTGCGCGTCGGTGCAGGCGCCTGGTCCGCGCCGCGGGTGGTGGCCGGCGACCAGGTCGAAGAAGCCCTGCAGCAACCGCGTTTCGATATGGCCGGCCGGCTGCTCTGCCTGAGCGACCGCCAGGGCTGGTGGCAACCCTGGGGCGAGGTCGAGGGGGGCTGGGCGCCCGAGCCGGGCATGGCCCAGGCCGACCATGGCGCCGCGCCCTGGCAACTGGGGGGGCGCAGCTACTGGCCCCTGGCCGCGGGCCGCCTGCTGCTGAGCCGCTTCGAACAGGGCTTCGGCCTGCTGCTCGAACGGGATGCCCAGGGTCGAGAACGGCGTTTGGCGACGGACTTCAGCCGCTTTCGCGGCCTGGCGGCCGACGAGACACATATTTATTGCATCGCCAACGCGCCCGATCGCCTGCCGGCGGTGCTGGCGATCGAGCGGGCCAGCGCCCGGGTCAGGCTTTTGGCCGGGGGCGAACAGCCGCTGGCGGCCGCACAGCTGAGCCTGCCCGAACCCCTGAGCCTGGCCAGCGGCGCGGGGGAGCAGACCCACGGCTTCTTCTATCCACCGCGCAATGCCGACTGTCAGGCCCCCGAGGACGAGCGGCCGCCGCTCGTAGTGTTCATGCATGGCGGGCCGACCTCGGCCTGCTACCCGCAATTGGACCCACGCATCCAGTTCTGGACCCAGCGCGGCTTTGCCGTGGTCGACCTCAATTACCGCGGCAGCAGCGGCTACGGCCGCGCCTACCGGCAGCGGCTGCGGGGCGAGTGGGGCCTGGTCGAGGTGGAGGATGCCTGCGCGGTGGTGGCCCACCTGGGCCAGGCCGGGCGCATCGATCCGGCCCGTGCCTTTATCCGCGGCGCCAGCGCCGGGGGCTACAGCACCCTCTGCGCCCTGGCGTTCCAGCGGGTGTTTCGTGGCGGGGCCAGCCTCTATGGGGTCAGCGACCCCCTGGCGCTGGGGCGGGTGACCCACAAGTTCGAGGCGGACTACCTGGACTGGCTGATCGGCGATCCCGAGCGCGATCTAGAGCGCTACCGGGCCCGCACGCCACTGCTGCACGCCGAGCGGATCGAGGTGCCGGTGATCTTCTTCCAGGGCGGTCTGGATGCCGTGGTGCTGCCGCAACAGACCGAGTCGATGGTCGCCGCCCTGCAAGCGCGCGGTATTGCGGTCGAGTACCGCTGTTATGCCGACGAGCGCCACGGCTTCCGCCAGGCCGCCCACCTGGCCGAGGTGCTTGAGCTGGAATGGGCCTTCTACCGGCGTTTGTTGGCGGGGTAGGGGCGTCGCGGCGAGAACCTAGGGCGATTGGACTTCTTCTGGGCCAATTCATTGGCCTGGGGCCCGCCTGGCGAATGAATTCGCCCCTACAATTCCAGCGTCTACCAGATCGCTCTAGCCCGATGGGCAGACCATATTAAGGTCGCATTGCAATAGCCGACGAATGCAGTAGGCTGCTTCATTCAACACAAATAAGAAACCAGGCCGCTGCATGAGCCACGATCTAAGCCTACTGCGTAAATTCGTTTCGCCGGAAATCATCTTCGGGGCCGGCGCCCGGCATAACGTCGGCAACTACGCGAGCAACTTCGGCGCGCGCAAGGTGCTGGTGGTTTCCGATCCGGGGGTGGTCGCCGCCGGCTGGGTCGCCGATATCGAGGCCAGCCTGGAGGCGGCGCATATCCCTTACTGCCTCTACACCGAGGTGTCGCCCAACCCGCGTTCGGAGGAGGTGATGCGCGGGGCCGAGGTCTACCGCGCCGAGGGCTGCAACCTGATAGTGGCGGTCGGCGGCGGCAGTCCGATGGACTGCGCCAAGGGCATCGGCATCGTGGTCGCCCATGGCCGGCACATCATCGAATTCGAAGGCGTGGACACCATCCGGGTGCCCAGCCCGCCGCTGATCCTGATCCCGACCACCGCCGGCACCTCGGCCGATGTGTCGCAGTTCGTGATCATCTCCAATCAGCAGGAGCGGATGAAGTTCTCCATCGTCAGCAAGGCGGTGGTGCCGGATGTGTCGTTGATCGACCCGGAAACCACCGCCAGCATGGACCCCTTCCTGTCAGCCTGTACCGGGATCGATGCCCTGGTGCACGCCATCGAGGCCTTCGTCTCCACCGGCCACGGGCCGCTCACCGACCCCCATGCCCTGGAAGCCATGCGCCTGATCAACGGCAACCTGGTGCAGATGATCGCCAACCCCCAGGACATCGGCCTGCGCGAGAAGATCATGCTCGGCAGCATGCAGGCCGGCCTGGCGTTCTCCAACGCCATTCTCGGCGCGGTGCACGCCATGTCCCACAGCCTGGGCGGTTTTCTCGATCTGCCCCATGGCCTGTGCAATGCCGTGCTGGTGGAGCATGTGGTGGCGTTCAACTACAGCGCCGCGCCGGAGCGGTTCAAGATCATAGCCGAGACCCTCGGCATCGACTGCCGGGGCCTGAATCACAACCAGGTCCGCCAGCGCCTGGTCGAGCACCTGATCGCCCTCAAGCGGGCCGTCGGCTTCCACGAGACCCTGGGTCGCCAAGGGGTGGGGCTTTCCGATATTCCCTTCCTCTCCCAGCATGCCATGGGTGACCCCTGCATCCTGACCAACCCACGGGCGTCCAACCAGCGGGATGTCGAGGTCGTCTATGGCGAAGCCCTCTGATGAGCAGCAGGCCGCATTGGCCGGGCTGCTGGGCCTGGGAAGTCAATCGGCGCGCAAGAGCCATTACCCGGAACTGCTGAGCCGCCTGGAAGAGCTGGGTGCCGAGCGCAACCGCTACAAGTGGCTGTTCGAGCATGCGGTGCATGGCATTTTCCAGGCCAACCTGCACGAAGGGTTGCGCGCGGCCAACCCGGCCCTGGCGCGCATGCTCGGCTATGTGGGGCCGGAGGAGGCGCTTTGGTCCCTGACCGACATGGGCAGTCACCTGTTCGCCGGCGGTGAGGCGGAAATACGGCATATCCGCGACATGCTGCGCCAGGGCAATGGCCTGTTCGGCTATATCACCCGCCTGCGGCGCAAGGATGGCAGCTGCATCGATGTGATGATGAACCTGCTGCTCAAGCCCGATGAAGAGGGGCTGGTCGAAGGCTTCGTCGCCGATATCACCGAGCGTATCCAGGCCCAGCGGCACCTGCAGACCCTCAACGACGAGCTGGAGCAGCGTGTCACCAGCCGCACCCAGGAACTGCAGGCCCTCAATCAGCAGCTGCGCGAGGCCCGGGATCTGGCCCAGGCGGCCAACCTGAGCAAGGACAAGTACCTGGCGGCGGCCAGTCACGACCTGTTGCAGCCCCTGAATGCCGCGCGACTGCTGATCTCGACGCTGCGCGAACGGCACTTGCCGGCCGCCGAACAGCAACTGATCGAGCGTACGCACCAGGCCCTGGAAGGCGCGGAAGACCTGCTCACCGATCTACTGGATATTTCCAAGCTGGATCAGGCAGCGGTCAAGCCGGATATCGATATCTACCGCCTGGACGAACTGCTGGCACCCCTGGCCTCGGAGTTCCAGCCGGTCGCTGCTGCTGCCGGCCTGGGCCTGCGCGTGCGCATTCCGGCCTGCAACATCGCCACGGATATGCGCCTGCTGACGCGGATCCTGCGCAACTTCCTCAGCAATGCCTGCCGCTACACCGAGCAGGGCGGTATCCTGCTCGGCGCCCGGCGCCGGGGCGAGGTCCTGCGCCTGCAGGTCTGGGACAGCGGCCGTGGCATAGCCGCGGACCAGTTGGGCTCGATCTTCCTCGAATTCAACCAGCTGGACGTGGGCCGTGCCGCCGATCGCAAGGGGGTCGGACTGGGCCTGGCGATTGTCGAGCGGATCGCGACGATACTCGGTTATGTGGTGCGTGTGGAGTCGCGCCCGGGGCGTTGCTCGGTGTTCAGCATCGACGTCCCGCTGTCCCGCCAGGCCCCCGAACCCCGC
>DATDTH010000688.1:0-8369 GCA_035290985.1 Pseudomonas sp.
CTAGGGCCTGTGGGCATTTCCATCGCGAGACACGTTGCCGCGAAGAAGGGTCCCAGGCAAGGCGCGAAACGCAGGCAATGGTCATTCCCTTGCCAAGTTTTGCAACGCGGCATGGGGCTTTTATTCGCGCAACCCGCAGGGCCGGAGCTGTTTTGATGCGATAAGGCATTACTCGCTGTTCGTTCTGCAGCCCCCAAGGGTGCGTTCCAGGCGGGGCTCGTTTCAAAACAGATTCCGGCGCGGCCGTGCGGGGAGTGTCCACAGGCCCTAACGCACCTTGAAGCGATTGACCAACGCGACCAGGCGCGCGTTCGAGACCAGCAAGGTCTGGGTGCTCTGCTCCGCCTGTCCACCGCTGTCGACCAGTTCATCGACCATATGCCGGATCGCGACCATGTTCTGGTTGATCTCTTCGGTAACCGCACTCTGCTCCTCGGCCGCGGTCGCGATCTGGGCACTGAGGTCATGAATACGCAGCACCGAACCGGCCATATCGTCCAGACCGACATTGACCCGGGAGGTCTTGTCCGCGGTCGCCTGGCAGCTGGCCTTGGTTTTTTCCATGGCCTCGACGGCCGAACTGACCCCCTGCTGCAGCTTGGCCAACATCTCGTTGATCTCCGAGGTGCTGTGTTGCGTACGTCCGGCCAAGGCACGCACCTCATCGGCCACCACCGCGAAGCCACGCCCCTGCTCACCCGCGCGCGCGGCTTCGATCGCCGCGTTGAGCGCCAGCAGGTTGGTCTGCCCGGCAATCGCCCCGATAACCCCCAGCACGTCGTTGATGCGCTGGGCATCCTGCTGCATGTCCTGCACCTTGGCGGTGGCGCTCTCCACCTCGTCGATCAAGGCCAGTACGCTGGCCGAGGCCTCGTCGACCACACCCTTGGACTTGCGCGCACCCTCGTTGACGTTCTGGGTAAAGCTCGCCGTCTCGGTCGCACTGCGCGCCACCGAGTCGGCGGTGGAGCTCATCTCGGTGATCGCCGTGACGGCCTGGTCGGTTTCCGAGGCGTGCCGGCTCAGGATCTGCTGGCTGTGCTGCGATTGCCGCTGCAACTGCCCCAGCTCCTCGGCAATCTGTCCGCTGGCCTGGGTCACATCGGCGATCATGCTTTGCAGGTAGTGGATAAAGCGGTTGACCGACTGGCCGACCGCATCCACCTCGTCTTCGCCGCGCACCTCGATACGCCGCGTCAGGTCGGCATCGCCGGCGGACAGGGACTCGATATTGGCGCGCAGCACGCCCAGGCGCGTCATCAATTTGCGGATGGCGAAGACCATCAATGCCAGCAACAGCACCACCATGGGAATTTGCAGCACCGCCAGGGTTCCCAGCACATCGTCGCTGCGCTCGGTCAGCAAACGGGTCGGCAAGGCCGCGGCCAGCAGCCAGGGCGTGCCCTCGATGGGCCGCAGAAAGAAGCTGAAGGCTTCGCCCTCGGCGGCCTGATACTCGGCCCGATACAACTCGGTGCCGCCGCTGTCGCGCAGCCCCTGCTCGATCTGCGCCACGAACGGCGAGCGAGCAGCCAACTCCGCGACATTCTTCAACACGATTTCGCCGCCCAGTTGGGCCTGGTTGCTGAGAATCTTGCCATCGGGCTCGACTATCATCACCTCGCCACGAATTTCCGCTTCTTCCTCGGCAACCAGCTGATTGAAGAAGCCCAGGGTCACATCGATGGTGGACACCCCGTAAGGCGCCCCGTCCTTGAAGATGGCCATGGCGCAGTTGGTGCGCGGCTGGTCGCTGGCGTCGTCCTTGTACGCCGCCGCCCAGGCGCACTGGCCACGTGGCGCCTGCAAGCCATTCTTGTGCCAGGGCTGCTCGTAATACTTCAGCGACTCGGCCGAGTTCCAGTAGGTGTTGACCTTCAACTGCCCGCCACTGTCACGGTGATAAAAGGTGCTGTGTTTGTCACGATCCGCCGTGCGCTTTTGCGGCAGCGGCCAGATCCCGCCGCCGAAGACTTTCGGGTCGCCATATTGATCGACCAGACCGGGCAGCACCGCATCTATGGTCTCGCTATCGAGCAGGGGAACGGTCTGGGTGATGCTGCGCGACTGCGCCTGGACTCGGGCCAACTCCAGCAGAATCTGCTCGGCGATCCGATTGACCTTGTTCAATACCAGCTGCTCTTCCGACGCCTTGATCTTGGGCGTGACGAAATGCCGGATACCCTGCTCCGTGAGAATGAAGATCAGGGCGATAAAGGCCATGAAGATCAGGGTGTAGCGGGCCTGGATGGTTTTAAACGACACCATTGTTCACCTCGGGCAATGCGGACTTTTTTATTGGTTTTATCGGTTTCATGCCCCTCGCACGCTCGGTGGCCTGGCCGCCCGAGCATGGAACCCGCGCCTGCGAGGGCACCCAGCAGGCAACTTGCTTTATACCAGCGTCCACGCGCACGTCCACCCTCAGTTTAGAAGGCCTTTTGCCATCTGTGCGCAGCCGCCCATCCCGGCCTGAAGCAGGCATGAAAAAGCCCGCACGGGGCGGGCTTGGTTCCATCTCGAGCCGGGCTTAGCCTGCCGAGCCTCAGTTGACCTTGGCGGCCAGCTCGCCCTTGGCGTAACGCAGGTACATGCCTTCCAGGGAGATCGGCTTGATCTTGGAGGCATTGCCGGCGGTGCCGAAGGCTTCGTAACGGGCGATGCACACGTCGCGCATGGCCTTGACGGTCTCGCCGAAGAATTTGCGCGGGTCGAATTCACTCGGATGCTGCGCCATGAAACGGCGCATGGCCCCGGTGGAAGCCAGGCGCAGGTCGGTGTCGATATTGACCTTGCGCACGCCGTGCTTGATGCCTTCGACTATTTCCTCGACCGGCACGCCGTAGGTTTCCTTGATGTCGCCACCGTACTGGTTGATGATCGCCAGCCACTCCTGGGGCACCGAGGACGAACCGTGCATCACCAGGTGGGTGTTGGGGATGCGCGCATGGATCGCCTTGATCCGGTCGATAGCGAGGATATCGCCGGTCGGAGGCTTGGTGAATTTGTAGGCGCCGTGGCTGGTGCCAATGGCGATCGCCAGGGCATCGACCTGGGTCTTCTGAACGAAGTCGGCGGCCTCTTCCGGATCGGTCAGCATCTGGCTGTGGTCAAGCACGCCTTCGGCGCCGATGCCGTCTTCTTCGCCAGCCATGCCGGTTTCCAGGCTGCCCAGGCAACCCAGCTCACCTTCCACCGAAACCCCGCAGGCATGGGCAAACGCTACGGTCTGCTGGGTGACTGCGACGTTGTAGTCGTAGTCAGCCGGGGTCTTGCCGTCTTCCTTCAGCGAGCCGTCCATCATCACCGAGGAAAAGCCCAGCTGGATCGAGCGCTGGCAGACGTCCGGGCTGGTGCCGTGGTCCTGGTGCATGCACACCGGGATATGCGGGAATTCTTCGATGGCGGCGAGGATCAGGTGGCGCAGGAAGGGCGCACCGGCGTACTTACGCGCACCGGCGGAGGCCTGCACTATCACCGGGGAATTGGTCTTATCCGCCGCTTCCATGATGGCGCGCATCTGTTCCAGGTTGTTGACGTTGTAAGCCGGAACGCCGTAGCCGAATTCGGCGGCGTGATCCAGCATTTGACGCATGCTGATAAGTGCCATGATGCTTCTCTCTCCCAATTGGGGTTAGTCGTGCAAGCCTGCCCCAGGGGCGGCTGCCGTTCAAGTAATCAGGGTGCGGCCCATGGGCCGCTCCCGCTGTCTCGTGACCCGCTCGCGCGGGCCGGCTCAGGCCCGGGCGCGCTGCTCCAGGACTTCGACGGCCGGCAAGACCTTGCCCTCGACGAACTCGAGGAAGGCACCGCCGCCGGTGGAAATGTAGGAGATCTTGTCGGCCACGCCGTACTTGTCGATGGCCGCCAGGGTGTCGCCGCCGCCAGCGATGGAGAAGGCCGGGCTCTCGGCGATGGCCAGGGCCAGGGCCTTGGTGCCTTCACCGAACTGGTCGAACTCGAACACCCCGACCGGACCATTCCACAGGATAGTCCGGGATGATTTCAGCAGCTCGGCGAACAGCGCCGCGGTCTGCGGTCCGATATCCAGGATCATGTCGTCCTCGGCCACCTCGGCCACGGCCTTGATCGTCGCTTCGGCGTCTTCGGCAAACGCCTTGGCCACCACCACGTCCACCGGCAGCGGTACGCTGACCTTGGCCGCGATGGCCCTGGCGGTATCCAGCAGGTCCGGCTCGTACAGCGACTTGCCCACCGGGTAGCCGGCGGCGGCGAGGAAGGTGTTGGCGATACCACCACCGACTATCAACTGGTCGCAAATCTGGCTCAGGCTGTTGAGCACATCCAGTTTGGTCGACACCTTGGAGCCGGCGACTATCGCCGCCATCGGCTTGGCCGGCGCGCCCAGGGCCTTGCCCAGGGCGTCCAGTTCGGCGACCAGCAGGGGGCCGGCGGCGGCGACCTTGGCGAACTTGGCCACGCCATGGGTCGAGCCCTCGGCGCGATGGGCGGTGCCGAAGGCATCCATGACGAAGACATCGCACAGGGCCGCATAGCGCTGCGCCAGGGCATCGGCGTTCTTCTTCTCGCCCGGGTTGAAGCGCACGTTCTCCAGCAGCACCAGGGCGCCGGGCTGGATGGCGATGCCGTCCAGGTAGTCGGTCACCAACGGCACCTCACGGCCCAGGGCGCGACTCAGGTAGTCGGCAACCGGCTTGAGGCTGTTCTCCGGGCTGAATTCGCCCTCGCTCGGGCGACCCAGGTGCGAACAGACCATCACCGCCGCACCCTTTTCCAGCGCCAGTTTGAGGGTCGGCAGGGCGGCGAGGATGCGCGCATCGCTCGTCACCACGCCGTCCTTCACCGGCACGTTAAGGTCTTCGCGGATCAGTACGCGCTTACCCTGGAGGTCCAGGTCGGTCATCTTCGCTATTTGTACGAAAGGCGTGGTCATGGTCAGTCCTTCACGGGGGCTGGTGATTTGAATTCAGGGGCGGCAGCGACGCGCCACGGGCTGGCTTTTAAAAGAAAGTGGTCGGCGACGTCGAGCATACGGTTGGCAAAACCCCATTCGTTGTCGAACCAGGCCAGCAGGTTCACCAGCCGCGGGCCTGAGACCCGGGTCTGGCTGCCATCGACTATCGCCGAATGGGGGTCGTGATTGAAATCGCAGCTGGCATGGGGCAACTCGGTATAGGCCAGCAAACCCTTGAGCGGGCCGCTTTGCGCCGCCTGCCGGAGCACGCGGTTGATTTCGGCCGCATCGGTATCACGGGCGGTCTGCAGGGTGATATCCAGACAGGACACATTGACCGTCGGCACCCGCACGGCTTTGGCCTGAATTCGCCCGGCAAGTTCCGGCAGCAAACGTTCGATGCCCCGGGCCAGGCCGGTGGACACCGGAATCACCGACTGGAAGGCCGAGCGCGTGCGGCGCAGATCCTCGTGGTGATAGGCGTCTATCACCGGCTGGTCGTTCATCGCCGAATGGATGGTGGTGATGGAGACGTACTCCAGGCCGATCGCCTCGTTCAGCAGCTTGAGCAGCGGCACCCCGCAGTTGGTGGTGCAGGAGGCGTTCGACACCAGCCGCTCGGCGCCGGTCAGGCTGGCCTGATTGACCCCGAAGACGATGGTGGCGTCGACATCCGACTCGCTGGCCATGGGTTGGGAGAACAGCACCCGCGGCGCGCCCGCCGCCAGGAAACGCTGGGCATCGGCGCGGCTGGTGTACTGGCCGGAGCACTCCAGCACCAGGTCGACCTCCAGCGCCGCCCAGTCGATGCCTTCCGGCGTGGCGCTGCGCAGCACCTGCAGGCTGTCGCCATTGATCTGCAGGCAGTCAGCCTCGACCCGTACCGTGCCGGGAAAACGGCCATGGGTAGAGTCGAAGCGGGTCAGGTATTCGAGGCTGGCCATATCGGCCAGGTCATTGATCGCGACAATTTCCAGTTTCGCCCCGGCGGCGTCGAATCCGACCTGGGCGCTGCGCTCATAGAGCGCCCGCAGCACGCAACGGCCTATGCGGCCGTAGCCGTTGAGGGCGATTCGATAAGGCCGCGTGACGCTGGGCATGTTTGGCATATTTGGCATAGCTGCGGTCAACCTGTAGGAGCGAGCTTGCTCGCGATCAATGTTCGGGCATCGCGAGCGAGGGCTAGCCGCTCCTACAATAGTCTTCAGGCGTCCAGCAATTCGCCGGCCTGCTCCAGGATATTCTCCAGGGTAAAGCCGAAGTGTTCGAACAGCGCCGGCGCCGGGGCCGATTCGCCAAAGGTGGTCATGCCGATCACCCGGCCTTCCAGACCGACGTACTTGTACCAGTAGTCGGCATGGGCGGCCTCGATGGCGATCCGCGCGCCGACCTGCAGCGGCAGCACCGCCTGGCGGTAGCCGGCATCCTGGGCATCGAACAGGCTGGTGCAGGGCATGGACACTACGCGCGCCTTGCGGCCCTGGGCGGTCAAGGCCTCATAGGCCTGCACCGCCAGGCCGACTTCGGAGCCGGTGGCGATCAGGATCAGTTCGGGCTCGCCGGCGCAGTCCTTGAGCACGTAGCCGCCGCGGGCCACATCGGCCAGCTGGCCGGCGTCGCGCTCCTGGTGCGGCAGGTTCTGGCGGGAGAAGATCAACGCGGACGGGCCGTCCTGGCGCTCGATGGCGGCTTTCCAGGCCACCGCCGATTCCACGGCGTCGCAGGGGCGCCAGGTGTCCAGGTTCGGCGTGCAGCGCAGGCTGGCCAGCTGCTCGATCGGCTGGTGGGTCGGGCCGTCCTCGCCCAGGCCGATGGAGTCATGGGTGAAGACGTAGAGCACGCGCTTCTTCATCAACGCCGACATGCGCACGGCATTGCGCGCGTATTCCATGAAGATCAGGAAGGTTGCGCCGTAGGGCACGAAACCGCCATGCAAGGCCACGCCGTTCATGATCGCGCTCATGCCGAACTCGCGCACACCGTAGAACATATAGTTGCCGGCCGCGTCGGCAGCCGAGACTCCCTTGCAGCCCTTCCACAGGGTCAGGTTGGAGCCGGCCAGGTCGGCCGAACCGCCGAGGAATTCCGGCAGCAGCGGGCCGAAGGCGTTCAGCGCATTCTGGCTGGCCTTGCGGCTGGCGATGGTCTCGCCCTTGTTGGCGACATCGGCGATGTAGGCGGCGGCCTTGTCGGCGAAGTCGGCCGGCAGCTCACCCTTGATCCGCCGGGTGAATTCGCGGGCCAGCTCGGGGTAGGCGGCGGCGTAGGCTTCGAAGCGCTGGTTCCAGGCGGCCTCGGCGACGGCACCGGCCTGCTTGGCATCCCACTCGGCATAGATCTCGGCCGGCACTTCGAAGGGACCATGGGTCCAGCCGAGGGCGGCACGGGTCAGGGCGATCTCGTCGTTGCCCAGGGGGGCGCCGTGGCAGTCTTCCTTGCCCTGCTTGTTCGGCGAACCGAAACCTATCACGGTCTTGCAGCAGATCAGGGTCGGCTGCTCGCTCTTGCGCGCCGTGTCGATGGCGATCTTGATTTCTTCCGGGTCGTGGCCGTCGACATTGCGGATCACCTGCCAGCCATAGGCCTCGAAACGCTTGGGCGTATCGTCAGTGAACCAGCCCTCGACTTCGCCGTCGATGGAGATGCCATTGTCGTCGTAGAAGGCGATCAGCTTGCCCAAGCCCAGGGTGCCGGCCAGGGAGCTGACTTCATGGGAGATGCCCTCCATCATGCAGCCGTCGCCGAGGAAGACGTAGGTGTGGTGGTCGACTATGGCATGGCCGTCGCGGTTGAACTGGGCGCCCAGCACCTTTTCCGCCAGGGCGAAGCCCACGGCATTGGCCAGGCCCTGGCCCAGGGGACCGGTAGTGGTTTCCACACCCGGGGTGTAACCGTATTCCGGGTGACCAGGGGTGCGCGAACCGAGCTGGCGGAACTGCTTGAGGTCCTCGATGCCCAGGTCGTAGCCGGTCAGGTGCAGCAGGGAGTAGATCAGCATCGAGCCGTGGCCGTTGGACAGCACGAAGCGGTCACGGTCCGGGAAGTCCGGGTTGCTGGGATTGTGCTTCAGGTAGTCGCGCCACAGCACCTCGGCAATGTCCGCCATGCCCATGGGGGCACCGGGATGGCCGCTGTTGGCTTTTTGCACAGCATCCATGCTGAGGGCACGAATGGCATTGGCACGCTCACGACGGCTGGGCATCGCTGATCTCCTGGGAAGACTGCTTGAGTAACAGTAAGTCGAAAAAAGGCGGCTATTTTCGCCCACAGGGCCCCATGGGGGCAATGACCAAACTCAGCCCCGTGCCGCCAAACCCCAAATGAAGCCCTCGTCACTCGCGCTTATGGTTTACCGCTTAAGGCTTTGCTTTGCTTTGCTTGGCTTGGCTTGGCTTGGCTTGGCTTGGCTTGGCTTGGCTTGGCTTGGCTTGGC
>DATDTH010000689.1:0-11503 GCA_035290985.1 Pseudomonas sp.
GGGATCGATGGTCGCCCGCCCCTGGTAGAAGGTCACCGCCTGGCCGGACTCGTAGCCGAACGCGGTCACCGCCACCGCCCGCAACTGGCGCAGGCGCACCGCCGCAGCGATTCCACTGAAATCCATTTCCCGTGCCAGCAGCTCGCGCAGCGGCGAGCTGTCCAGCAGCGCCACCGGCACCTCACTGCCCAGGCCCAGCAAGCTGTGACCGAGAAAGCGCCCGGCCTGGCGCAGCACGCCGGGCCAGTCGCTGCGGTACACCTGATCGGTATGAAAGCCCTGCCAGACGCTGGTCAGACGACGGATCGCCTCGGTGAAATGCAGCGCGCCACAGGCCAGGCCGACGGCGTTGATGGCACCGGCGGAGGTGCCGACTATCACCGGAAACGGATTTTGCGCCGCATTCGGCAGCAGGTCGGCGATCGCCGCCAACACCCCCACCTGATAGGCCGCCCGGGCGCCACCACCCGAAAGAATCAGCCCGGTAACGGGCTGGACGGAGCCGACTGCTTGATTCATTCACGAGCTCCGGGGTTTTGCTGAAGTATAGGGGCAACCGGCTAGGGCGCCCGGTGAGGGGCGCCTGGCATAGGGGGCGACCGGCGTCGGCCGCTGCCGAGCCAAGGTCGAGCCTCAGGCCTTCTTCAGGTAGAGTTTCGATTCTCCGGGCGGCCGGGTCTTGAACCGGCGATGGGCCCACAGGTACTGCTCGGGGCACTGACGGATGGCGCCTTCGATCCAGCGGTTGACCCGCAGGCAGTCGGCCTCTTCGGTTTCCCCGGGAAAGTCCGCCAAGGGCGGATGGATCACCAGGCGATAACCCGAGCCATCGGCCAGCCGTTGCTGGGTAAAGGGCACCACCAGGGCCTTGCCCAGCCGGGCGAACTTGCTGGTGGCGGTCACGCTGGCCGCCGGGATGCCGAACAGCGGCACGAACAAGCTCTGCTTGGGGCCATAGTCCTGGTCCGGCGCATACCAGATGGTGCCGCCGGCGCGCAGGATCTTCAGCATGCCGCGCACATCCTCGCGCTCGACCGTCCCGACCAGGCGCTGCTCGCGTCCCCGGCGCTGCACATAGTCGAACAGCGGATTCTTGTGGGCGCGGTACATGCCGAAGGTGCCGTGCGCCATGCCCAGCAGGCCGCCGCCCATTTCCAGGGTGGTGAAATGCAGGGCCATCAGGATCACGCCCTGGCCATTCGCCTGGGCCTGGCGCAGGTGTTCCAGGCCTTCGATGCTGCCGAGCTTGCGCAGACGCCGTTCCGGCCACCACCAACTGATCGCCATCTCGAAGAAGGTGATGCCCATGGAGGCGAAATTCTCCCGCAACAGCCCCTCGCGAGCAGCGGCGGACAGTTCGGGCAGGCACAACTCCAGGTTGCGCGCGGCGATCGCCCGCCGACCATGGGCCAGGTGATACATCAGCCGGCCCAGACCACGGCCCAGCCACAGCAGCGCGGCATAGGGCAGCAGGGTAATCACCCAGAGCAGACCCAAGCCCAACCAGAGGAGCCAGAAACGCGGGTGAAGAAAATAGGCGCGAAAATGCGGACGATCCATTTCAGATTCCGGACTGCGACGAAGGCCGGGCATTCTACAGGACTGCGCCCGACTTGCGGCCCAACGGCGTTCTCGCTATAAGTCCCGGCTACTTAAAGACCCGCCTATTCATCGCATCGCCTGCAGGGCCGAATAAGACAAACCATGAGCCAAGCCGACCTTCTCGACCAAGACCCCGTATTCCAGCTCAAGGGCAGCATGCTGGCCATCACGGTGCTGGAACTGGCCCATAACGACCTGGTGCGCCTCGACCTGCAACTGGCGGCGAAAGTCGCCCAGGCCCCGAACTTTTTCAGCAACACGCCCCTGGTGCTGGCCCTGGACAAGCTGCCGGAGGGCGAAGGCCCCCTCGAACTGAGCGCGCTTATGGCCCTCTGCCAGAGCCACGGCCTGCGCACCCTGGCGGTCCGCGCCAGCCGCGAACAGGACATAGCCGCGGCCACCGCCCTGGACCTGCCGGTGCTGCCCCCGTCCGGGGCCCGTGAACGCCCGGTCGACCCGACCGCGGGCCAGGCTGCGGCGGCGAATCCGGCGCCAACAGTGGTAAAACCCGCCGAACCCGAGGTCAGGCCGAGCAAAATCATCACCACCCCGGTTCGCGGCGGCCAGCAGGTCTATGCCCAGGGCGGTGACCTGATAGTGCTCGCACCGGTCAGTGCCGGTGCGGAACTTCTCGCCGACGGCAACATCCATGTCTACGGTCCCATGCGCGGCAGAGCCCTGGCGGGTGTCAAAGGCAACCTCCAGGCACGAATTTTCTGCCAGCAACTGGGCGCCGAACTCCTCTCCATCGGCGGCCAGTACAAGGTCGCCGAAGACCTGCGCCGCGATCCGCTCTGGGGCCAGGCCGTGCAGGTCAGCCTGTCGGGTGACGTGTTGAACATCACCCGCCTTTAACGGATACTGCCGCCATTTTTAGGGATTAAAAATCCTTTTTTCTTAGGGGTGAAACACCTTGGCCAAGATTCTCGTAGTCACATCCGGTAAGGGTGGCGTAGGTAAAACGACTACCAGCGCCGCCATCGGTACCGGACTCGCCCTGCGCGGGCACAAAACCGTCATCGTCGACTTCGACGTCGGCCTGCGCAATCTCGACCTGATCATGGGCTGCGAACGCCGCGTGGTGTACGACTTCGTCAACGTCGTGAATGGTGAAGCCACCCTCAGCCAGGCCCTGATCAAGGACAAACGCCTGGAAAACCTCTACGTGCTGGCCGCCAGCCAGACCCGGGACAAGGACGCGCTGACCGTTGAAGGGGTGGAAAAAATCCTCACCGAGCTCAAGGCGACCTTCGAGTATGTGGTCTGCGACTCGCCGGCCGGTATCGAGAAGGGTGCGCACCTGGCCATGTACTTCGCCGACGAAGCCATAGTGGTGACCAACCCGGAAGTCTCCTCGGTGCGTGACTCCGACCGCATGCTCGGCCTGCTGGCGAGCAAATCGCGCCGCGCCGAGAAAGGCGAGGAGCCGATCCGCGAACACCTGCTGCTGACCCGCTACAACCCCGAGCGCGTCACCCGTGGCGAGATGCTCGGCGTGGAAGACGTCGAGGAAATCCTCGCCATTCGCCTGCTCGGCGTGATCCCCGAATCCCAGGCCGTGCTGAAAGCCTCGAACCAGGGCGTCCCGGTGATACTCGACGACCAGAGCGACGCCGGCCAGGCCTACAGCGATGCCGTCGACCGCCTGCTGGGCAAGGAAGTGGCCCACCGCTTCCTCGACGTGAAAAAGCAGGGCTTCCTGCAACGCCTGTTTGGAGGCCGTGAATGAACCTTTTCGACTTCTTCCGCGAGCGCAAAAAGGAATCCACCGCCTCGATCGCCAAGGAACGCCTGCAGATCATCGTCGCCCACGAGCGCGGTCAACGCAGCAAACCCGATTACCTGCCCGCCCTGCAGCAGGAGCTGGTGGAAGTCATCCGCAAATACGTCAACATCGAGTCGGACCAGGTGCATGTCGCCCTGGAGAACCAGGGCAGCTGTTCGATATTGGAACTCAATATCACCCTGCCAGATCGCTGAAAACTACTGCGCTTCGCTCGCTACGTTTTCGTTGCACTGATGTTGAACAATGGCGGCCTTAATGGCCGCCATTTCATTTCCGGACCCGCCCATGCCGCTGTCGACTATCGAAATCGTCCACCAGGACGAAGCCCTGCTGGTGATCAACAAGCCGACCCTGCTGCTCTCGGTGCCCGGTCGCGCCGAGGACAACAAGGACTGCCTGGCCACCCGCCTGCAGGACAACGGCTTTCCCGAAGCGCGGATCGTCCATCGACTGGACTGGGAGACCTCGGGCCTGATCGTGCTGGCCCGCGACGCCGACAGCCACCGCGAGCTGTCGCGCCAGTTCCATGACCGGGAAACCGAAAAGGCCTACACCGCCCTGTGCTGGGGCGAGCCCGAACTGGACAGCGGCAGCATCGACCTGCCCCTGCGCTACGACCCGCCGACCAAGCCACGGCATGTGGTCGATCATGAGCACGGCAAGCACGCCCTGACCTTCTGGCGGGTGCTGGAGCGCTGCGGGCAGCACAGCCGGGTCGAGCTGACCCCCATCACCGGCCGCTCGCACCAGTTGCGCGTGCATATGCTTTCTATTGGCCATCCGCTGCTGGGCGACGGGCTCTATGCCCACCCCGAAGCCCTGGCCGCCTACCCGCGCCTGTGCCTGCACGCCAGCATGCTCAGCCTGACCCATCCGCAAACCGGCGAACGCCTGCGTTTCGACTGCCCGGCACCCTTCTAACACCTACGGACGCTGGCGCCTTTCGTGGATATCGTCTTGAGGCTCGGTGCGCAAGAGAGCCAATTTCCGCCCGGATAAGCCTTGGCTCAATCCGGGACAGTGGGTTTCGCCGAAGCGCTGCGGTGCGTTGAGCGCACCCTACGGGTTCTGCGCTGGGGGCGATAATGGATGGAAAGACCCACGCCCGCCTGCCCGCCGCCCGCGCAAATCCGATAGACTCCGGCCATTGCCGCCTGGAGCCCCCCATGCACGACGAACTGAACCAAGGCCTGATCGACTTCCTCAAGGCCTCGCCCACCCCCTTTCACGCCACCGCCAGCCTCGCGCAGCGCCTGGAAGCCGCCGGTTACCAGGCCCTGGACGAGCGCGAGGCCTGGACCAGCGAACCCGGCGGACGCTATTACACCACCCGCAACGACTCCTCGATCATCGCCATCCAGCTCGGCAAACGCCCGCCGCTGGAGGGCGGCATTCGCCTGGTCGGCGCCCATACCGACAGCCCCTGCCTGCGGGTCAAACCCCAGCCGGAACTGCAGCGCCAGGGTTTCCTGCAACTGGGCGTGGAAGTCTATGGCGGCGCCTTGCTGGCCCCCTGGTTCGACCGCGACCTGTCGCTGGCCGGGCGGGTCACCTTCCGCCGCGACGGCAAGGTGGAAAGCCAGCTGATCGACTTCCAGCAGCCCATCGCGGTGATACCCAGCCTGGCCATCCACCTCAACCGCGAAGCCAACCAGGGCTGGGCGATCAATGCCCAGAACGAACTGCCGCCCGTCCTGGCCCAGGTGGCCGGCGACGAGCCCTATGATTTCCGCGCCTTGCTGGCCGACCAGTTGACCCGGGAACACGGCCTGAATGCCGACACCCTGCTGGATTACGAGCTGAGCTTCTACGACACCCAGGGCGCGGCGGTGATCGGCCTGAATGGCGACTTCATCGCCGGTGCCCGCCTGGACAACCTGCTGTCCTGCTATGCCGGCCTGCAGGCCCTGCTCGGCACCTCGGCCGAGGAAACCTGCGTGCTGGTCTGCACCGACCACGAAGAAGTCGGCTCCTCCTCCGCCTGCGGCGCCGACGGCCCGATGCTGGAGCAGGTGCTGCGTCGCCTGCTGCCGACCGGCGACGCCTTCGTGCGGACCCTGCAGAAATCCCTGCTGGTCTCAGCCGACAACGCCCACGGCATCCACCCCAATTACGCAGACCGCCACGACGCCAACCATGGCCCCAAGCTCAACGCCGGCCCGGTGATCAAGGTCAACAGCAACCAGCGCTACGCCACCAGCAGCGAAACTGCGGGTTTCTTCCGCCACCTGTGCCTGGCCGAGGAAGTGCCGGTGCAGAGTTTCGTGGTGCGCAGCGACATGGGCTGCGGCTCGACCATTGGCCCGATTACCGCCAGCCAGCTGGGCGTGCGCACCGTGGACATCGGCCTGCCGACCTTCGCCATGCACTCGATCCGCGAACTGGCCGGCAGCCATGACCTGGCGCACCTAGTGAAGGTGCTGACGGCCTTCTACGCCAGCCCGGAACTGGCCTGATGCTCAGCGGCAGCTGCCTATGCGGCGCGGTGGCCTACAGCATCGAACAACTGGACATGCCGATCGGTCATTGCCACTGCCTGACCTGCCAGAAGGCCCATTCGGCGGCCTTCGCCAGCACCGCCGGGGTAATGCGCGAACATTTTCGCTGGACCCGCGGCGAAGACCGGCTGTCCCGCTACGAATCCTCGCCCGGCAAGCTGCGCGGGTTCTGTTCGGTCTGCGGCTCACAGCTGATCGCCGAACGGCCGGCGCAAGCCCATGTCATAGTCCGCGTCGCCACCCTCGACCAGGATCCAGGTGTACGCCCGGCCCGGCATATCTGGGTCAGCCATGACCGTCCCTGGCTCAGTCAGGACGGCCTCCCGGCCTACCCGGAGTGGCCGCCGGGGCGCTGAATCACGCAGGCACCTCGACACTGACCCGCAGCGCGTCGTGGCGCCAGTATTCGATGTCGCAGTCGATCAGCCGGCCGTGCTGGTCGCGGTTGATCCGGGTAATGCACAGCGCCGGGCCGCCGACCGCCACCTTGAGCGCGGCGGCGGCCTCCACCGGCAGCGCGGTGGGCAGGATGTCGAACCGCACCCGCCCATAACGGATGCCGTACTGGCTGGCGTAGAGGTCGGTGAGCGACAGGGTCAGGTCGAACTCGAGCAGGCCGGGAAAATAGGCCGGATTCAGGTAATGCTCGACATAGAGCACCAGGCGCCCGTCGATCCGCCGTGCGCGGCGGATCTGCAGCACACTGGAGCAGGCCGGCAGTTCCAGCAGCGCGCAGATGGAAGCCGACGCCGGTTGCAATCGGGCGGACAGCACCTCGGTGGCCGGCAGCCGGCCCTGTTCGGCGACCATGGCGTGAAAATGGCTGCGCACCAACGGGTTGTAGGCCAGCCGGGGCGGTGAGACGAACCAGCCGCGCCGCTCTTCCCGGTAGATCAGCCCCTGGGCTTCCAACTGGCCCAGGGCCTCGCGCAGGGTGATGCGGGTGGTGGCGAACACTTCGCTGAGCTTGCGCTCCGCCGGCAACTGGCTACCCGGCGGCAACAGGCCGTGTTCCAGCTGTTCCTGCAGCGCCCGGCAGATGGCCGTCACCGCACGGGGTGCGTCATCGCGCATCAACTTCTCCTCTTCTGGACTAGTCCAGCCCCATTCAGGGGCGGTAATGGGTCCGTCTGTAGCTGAAATAAAGCTCAAAACACGCCGTTCAGTCTAGGCCGCGTAAATGACGGGGCGGTGACAGCCTGCCCTGACAGCTGCTCTAGCACGCCCCACGCCAGCCAATTTCAATAAGCCAAATCAATAAAATCAGCGACTTGACCATGGTCTACGCTTGTTGAGTCTGGCCTTCGGCGAACCGCCGCCTGCTGTGGGGGGACAGGAGTCGACATTATATTGTCATTTAACGGGCCTAGATTGGCCTGGCTCTTGCTGATCTAGACCAAGCCTTATCACCGCGAAAGGAGCTTCGAATGAAACGCTTAGTGCTGGCTTCACTTCTGGGATCGACCATCGCCCTGGCCAACGCCGCCCTGGCCGCCGAACCCGACCTCAAGGCCCTGGAGGCCGCCGCCCGTGCCGAAGGCGCGGTGAACAGTGTCGGCATGCCGGACACCTGGGCCAACTGGAAGGACAGCTGGGCCGACCTGAACAGGCTCTATGGCCTCAAGCACCTGGACACCGACATGAGCTCGGCCCAGGAAATCGCCAAGTTCGCCGCCGAGAAGGACAATGCCAGCGCCGATATCGGCGACGTCGGCGCGGCCTTCGGCCCCATCGCGGTGCAACAGGGGGTCACCCAGGCCTACAAACCCAGCACCTGGGAGCAGATCCCGGTGTGGGCCAAGGACCCCGATGGCCACTGGATGCTGGCCTATACCGGTTCCATCGCCTTTATCGTCAACAAAAAGCTAGTCAAGGACGTCCCCACCAGTTGGGCCGACCTGAAGACCGGCACCTACAAGGTCGCGGCCGGCGATGTCAGTGCCGCGGCCCAGGCGGTCAATGGCGTACTGGCGGCGGCAATCGCCAACGGCGGCGACGAGAAGAATATCCAGCCGGGCCTCGAGCTGTTCGCCGAGCTGGCCAAGCAGGGCCGCCTGTCGCTGGCCAACCCGACCATCCAGACCCTGGAAAAAGGCGAAGTGGAAGTCGGCGTGGTCTGGGACTTCAACGGCCTGAGCTACCGCGACCAGATCGATCCGACCCGCTTCGAGGTGCTGATCCCGTCCGATGGCTCGGTGATCTCCGGCTACACCACCATCATCAACAAATACGCGAAGAACCCCAACGCGGCCAAGCTGGCCCGGGAGTACATCCTCTCCGATGCCGGGCAGATCAACCTGGCAAAAGGCAACGCGCGGCCGATCCGTGCCGAATACCTGACGCTGCCGGCCGAGGTGCAAGCCAAGCTGTTGCCCCAGGCCCAGTACGCCAAGGTCCAGCCGATCAAGGATGCCGCCGCCTGGGAAGCCACCTCCAAGGCCCTGCCGCAGCTCTGGCAGGAACAGGTGATCATCAATATGGAGTAACCGGTCGTAGAGAGGGTTGGGCCGCACGTAGGATGGGTTGAGCGTAGCGATACCCATGCGGCCCGCCCGATCCTGGACTTATGGCTCCACCTTCACCCAGCGTCCGAGAATCCCATGAAGCACAACGTCATTCTGGTGCTGCTCGATGGCTTGAACTACGAAGTAGCCCGCCATGCCCTGGGGCACCTGCAGGCCTATTGCGGCGCCGGGCGCGCCGCGCTGTACAAGCTCGAGTGCGAGCTGCCCGCCCTGTCCCGCCCGCTCTACGAATGCATCCTGACCGGCGTCGCCCCGATCGCCAGCGGCATCGTGCACAACGAGGTGGTGCGCCTGAGCAACCAGCGCAGCATCTTCCACTATGCCCGCGCCGCCGGCCTGACCACCGCCGCCGCGGCCTACCACTGGATCAGCGAGCTGTATAACCGCGCGCCCTTCGACGCCGCCCGCGACCGTCATACCAGCGACCCGGCACTGCCGATCCAGCACGGGCACTTCTATTACGCCGACCATTATCCCGATTCCCACCTGTTCGCCGATGCCGAGCACCTGCGCCTGGGTCACAGCCCGGACTTCCTGCTGGTGCATCCGATGAACATCGACGACGCCGGCCACACGCACGGCCTGGACTCGCCGCAGTACCGTAACAGCGCGCGCCGGGCCGATATTCTGCTGGCCGAGTACCTGCAGCGCTGGCTGGAGGCCGGCTACCAGGTGCTGGTCACCGCCGACCACGGCATGAACAACGATCGCTCGCACAACGGCCTGCTGCCGGAGGAACGCGAAGTGCCGCTGTTCGTGCTGGGCGAGGCCTTCAGTCTGGATCCCAACGCCCGCCCGCAACAGACCGAGCTGTGCGGCACCCTCTGCACGCTGCTCGGCGTGCCCCACGACAAACCCCTGTGCAAGGAACTGCTCTCGTGATGTCCGCCCTGCGTGGCAAGTGGCTGGCCCTGCTCTGCCTGCTGCCCTTTGCCCTGTTTTTCATCGCCTTCCAGATCGCCCCGCTGGTCTGGGTCGCCGTGCACAGCCTGAACGTCGGCGAAGCCTGGGGCCTGGGCAATTTCCAGAAGATCTTCGCCTCCAAGTTCTACCTGCAGGCGATCAAGCACAGCCTGCAGATCGCCTTCTGGTCCAGCCTGATCGGCATCCTGATCGCCATACTCGGCAGCTACTCGCTGCGCCAGGTGGACTCCCGGCTGCGCGACTTCGTCATGGCCTTCTCCACCATGACCAGCAACTTCGCCGGCGTGCCCCTGGCCTTCGCCTTTATCATCCTGCTGGGGTTCAACGGCACCCTGACCATCCTGCTCAAGCAGGCCGGCATCATCGAAGACTTCAACCTCTACTCCAAGACCGGCCTGATCGTGCTCTACAGCTACTTCCAGATCCCCCTGGGCGTGCTGCTGCTCTACCCGGCCTTCGACGCCCTGCGCGAGGACTGGCGCGAGTCGGCCGAACTGCTCGGCGCCGGCACCTGGCAGTTCTGGCGGCATATCGGCCTGCCGGTGCTGACCCCGGCCCTGCTCGGCACCTTCGTCATCCTGCTGGCCAATGCCCTGGGCGCCTACGCCACGGTGTATGCCCTGACCACCGGCAATTTCAACGTGCTGCCGATCCGCGTCGCCGCCCTGGTCTCGGGCGATATCGTGCTCGACCCGAACCTGGCCAGCGCCCTGGCCATGGTGCTGGTGGGGCTGATGGCGCTGATCACCCTGGTCCACCAGTGGCTGCTGAGGAGGAGCTATCATGTCGCGCGCTGAACGCACACCCGCCAGCCTGTACCACCGCCTGGTGGTCTGGCTGCTGTTCATCATCCTGTTGCTGCCCCTGGCCGGCACCCTGCTCTATTCCCTGTCCACCAGCTGGTCGGCGACCATCCTGCCCGATGGCCTGACCTTCAAGTGGTACCTGGCGCTGTGGGGCGATGCGCGCTTTCTCGCCGCCTTCGGCCAGTCGCTGCTGGTGTGTTTCGGCGCCCTGGCGCTGGCGGTGCTGCTGATCCTGCCGCTGCTGTTCGTGGTGCACTACCACTTCCCGCGCCTCGACGGCCTGATGAATATCCTGATCCTGCTGCCCTTCGCCGTACCGCCCGTGGTGTCCTCGGTGGGCCTGCTGCAGCTCTATTCGTCCGGCCCGCTGGCCCTGACCGGCACGCCCTGGATTCTGGTCGGCTGCTACTTCACCGTGGCCCTGCCCTTCATGTACCGGGCCATCACCAACAACCTGCAGGCGATCAACCTGCGCGACCTGATGGACGCCGCCCACCTGCTCGGCGCCAGCACCCTGAAGGCCGCGTTCCTGGTGGTGCTGCCGAACCTGCGCAAGGGCCTGATGGTGTCGGTGTTCCTGTCCTTCAGCTTCCTGTTCGGCGAGTTCGTCTTCGCCAACCTGCTGGTCGGCACCCGCTACGAGACCCTGCAGGTGTACCTGAACAACATGAAAAACAGCAGCGGCCACTTCAACAGCGCCCTGGTGATTTCCTACTTCTTCTTCGTGCTGCTGTTCACCTGGGCAGCCAACCGCCTGAACAAGGACACCCCATGAGTTACCTGAGCATCCAGGGGCTGCACAAGAGCTACGGCTCGACCCCGATCTTCAGCGACATCCAGTGCGAGATCGCCCAGGGCGAGTTCGTCACCCTGCTCGGCCCCTCCGGTTGCGGCAAGTCCACCCTGCTGCGCTGCATCGCCGGACTGACCCCGGTCAACGGCGGCCAGATCCTGCTCAAGGGCGAAGACCTGGTGCCGCAGCCGCCGCAGAAGCGCGGCATCGGCATGGTGTTCCAGAGCTACGCCCTGTTCCCCAATATGAGCGTGCAACAGAACGTCGCCTTCGGCCTGCGCATGCAGAAGGTCGCCAGCGCCGAGGCGCAGCAGCGGGTGAAAGAAGTGCTGGCACTGGTGGAACTGGGCGAATTCGCCAGCCGTTATCCGCACCAGCTGTCCGGCGGCCAATGCCAGCGCGTGGCCCTGGCCCGCTCGCTGGTCACCCGCCCGCGCCTGCTGCTGCTCGACGAACCGCTGTCGGCCCTGGACGCGCGGATTCGCAAGCACCTGCGCGAACAGATCCGTCAGATCCAGCGCGAGTTGAACCTGACCACCATCTTCGTCACCCATGACCAGGAAGAGGCG